>NZ_JBBMMD010000001.1:0-1361 GCF_037844525.1 Tepidibacter sp. Z1-5
GCATACACCCTAATGAGGCACCCCTTATCCCTAAGTTACGGGGTCATTTTGCCGAGTTCCTTAACAAAAGTTCTCTCGCTAGCCTTAGAATTCTCTTCTCACCCACCTGTGTCGGTTTGCGGTACGGGTACCTTTAATCTCAGTAGAGGCTTTTCTTGACAGCATGAAATCGACTACTTCGCTACTTAATTTCGCTCCCCATCACACCTCAGAATTGCACTGACGGATTTGCCTATCAATGCTCCCTTAATGCTTGGACCTACATTTCCAATAGTAGGATAGCCTATCCTTCTGTGTCACCCCATTCTTCAAACGATTATCGGTAGTACAGGAATCTCAACCTGTTGTCCATCACCTACGCCTTTCGGCCTCGGCTTAGGTCCCGACTAACCCTGAGCGGACGAACCTTCCTCAGGAAACCTTGGGTTTTCGGCCCGTAGGATTCTCACCTACGTCTCGCTACTCATGCCAACATTCTCTCTTCACTGCAGTCCACTAGTCCTTCCGGTCTAGCTTCAGCCCGCAGTGAATGCTCCCCTACCCATTGACAAAGTCAATGCCGTAGCTTCGGTAGTAAGTTTTAGCCCCGATAATTTTCGGCGCAGGATCACTCGACCAGTGAGCTATTACGCACTCTTTGAATGAATGGCTGCTTCTAAGCCAACATCCTGGTTGTCTGTGCAATCCCACATCCTTTACCACTTAACTTACATTTAGGGACCTTAGCTGACGGTCTGGGCTGTTTCCCTCTCGACTATGAATCTTATCACCCACAGTCTGACTCCCAAGCAAAAGATAAAGGCATTCGGAGTTTGATAGTCTTCGGTAACCCATAGGGCCCCTAGGACATTCAGTGCTCTACCTCCTCATCTCTAAGCTTGAGGCTAGCCCTAAAGCTATTTCGGGGAGAACCAGCTATCTCCGAGCTCGATTGGAATTTCACCTCTACCCACAGCTCATCCCCGCACTTTTCAACGTGCGTGGGTTCGGACCTCCACGAAATTTTACTTTCGCTTCATCCTGGCCATGGGTAGGTCGCTCGGTTTCGGGTCTACGACAAGTAACTGAATCGCCCAGTTAAGACTCGCTTTCGCTACGGCTCCAGACCCTAAGTCCTTAACCTTGCTACTTATCGTAACTCGTTGGCCCGTTCTACAAAAAGTACGTGGTCACACTAATAATGTGCTCCCACAGCTTGTAGGCATAGGGTTTCAGGTTCTATTTCACTCCCCTTCCGGGGTTCTTTTCACCTTTCCCTCACGGTACTATACGCTATCGGTCACCAAGGAGTATTTAGCCTTGGGGGGTGGTCCCCCCAGCTTCCCACAGGGTTTCACGTGTCCCGTGGTACTCTGGAGTAC
>NZ_JBBMMD010000002.1:0-155897 GCF_037844525.1 Tepidibacter sp. Z1-5
AAGGAAATCAAGTAACATATTCTAATAATAGTAGCATTAAATCAGAAAAGATAAATATTCCTTCATTGAAAGAAGGAACATATTATATACAAGTTTATGGTAATAAGTACTATGATGAAAAGCCATATACATTAACTTATAATATAAAAGTAACTAGAGATGGATACGAAAATAATGGCTCTCTTGAAAAAGCAACAGTATTAAATGACAAATCCGGTACAATCAAAGGAAACATACATCATCCAAATGATTATGACTATTATAAGATACAATTAAGTGAAGATAGTAAGGTGGAAATAGATTTAACAAATTTGCCACAAAATTATTATTTAGCATTATTGAATGATAAAGGAAATCAAGTAACATATTCTAATAATAGTAGCATTAAATCAGAAAAGATAAATATTCCTTCATTGAAAGAAGGAACATATTATATACAAGTTTATGGTAATAGGTACTATGATGAAAAGCCATATACATTAACTTATTGTATAGGAGATGGAATTGATTCTATTGATAAATATACAATAAAAAATATAATAAAAGTTAATTACAAATACAAAGGTGATGAACAGTCTGTATATTTTTTAAATTCAGGAATTGAAAATGGAAAAATTAAATTTTATGAAGATACCATAGTTAAGGTTCAAACGTCATTAACACAAGCTATACCATATGTTATATCAAATGGTACTCTAGTACAAGCATTGACATTAGGTACTAACATACCAACAGCAAGTGATATAACTAAAAATACAGGCTTAAGAAGAAGTAAAAGAAGTATAGATAACTTTGATATTTTTTCACTTGAAGTAGATCTTGATAAAGTTGAAATTATGATTAAAGATTTTGTTTATAATGAAGCTTTTGGAATAAATAGGAACGATTTCACAGAGAATGAAATTAGAATGATAAATACAGGAATAGTAGCTGCTATAGGTTCAGATTATACTTTTGGAATAACTGATTTAACAAGTAAGCTAGAAGGAGAGGTATTTGAATTTTTTTCTGGAGAAAATATTGTAGAAAATAATAGAAATGATTATTATTATTGTTATGGAGAAACGAAAGCACATATTGCTGTAATGATATTAGCAGATGCTGAAAATGAAGTGATTAAGAAAAACTATGATTGGGTTAAAGATAGAATCAATAACTTAAGAAATATCAAAATATCGATACCTAAAATAGATTATAATTCAGCAAGAGTAGCAGTTGCTGGTGGAGGAGGAGTATGGGCAACAAGTGTAAGCACTACTGAAGTAGCCATTGGTGAAGCTGGAGCAACATTTGCTACTGGTTTTTATTTAGCGTCTCAACTTGGAGGATATAAAGCGAGTAAGAATTTACCTGATTCTCAACATAGAATGAATCGTGCTTCTAAAAAAAGTAGTTCAGGAATAAAAGAAGTTGCTAATAATAGATCAGAACTTGGTGAACTAGCAAAAGATCGTAATGGACATATGCAGAAAACACATGTTCAAGTTAATGATGTAGATATTAAAAATAGAAGCAAAAATAAACCTAATAGACCTGCAACAAGATGGAAAAGTAAAGATACATTATTTGATACATTAGAAGATGTATTAAAAAACAATAGTGATGATATTGCAGATTGGATAGATGGTAAAAATGGAGACTTTAATAATAGAAATGTAAAATTTATAACAGGTAAAAATGGAGAACGTAGATTAAGAATACAGTTTAGAGAAAATGATTCCTTAGGTTTTGGTTATAGAAATGAGCAAATAATTCCTAAAGAAGAAATTAAAAATGCTATATTTATTTTACAAGAAAGTCCTAATAAATATGGATTTGAATTTATTACAGGATATCCTTGTAAATAATTTATATATTTAGACTACTATGAAAGCTATAGTTTAGCATCTCAAATTATAGTTTCCAGAATGTATTATTAAAAGGAGCTGAATTATGATAGAAAATTTAGATAATAGGAAAAATAGATTAATAAAAGATTTAAAAAGTATCAAATTTAAACCTATATTAATAAGTAATCATCCTATATTGAAAATTAAAGAAGAAATGGTTAATAAGGTATATCAAGATGAAAATGACGTTAGAATTAAATGTTTTGAATTTGATGACGACTTTATAAATATATTAATAAATGAGTCGTTTGATAAAATATTCATACAATCTTTATTTCATACAGAGTCTTTGATTAATTTTTTTGAAGATAAATTTGTTGACTATGAACATATAAATGAATGTTATTATGAAATAAAAACAAATGAGAAAGATATAAAAGACACTTTTATACATCATTTTGAAGTTGGGGGTGCTATGAAAATTTTAGAAACAGAAGAAGAGTCTATAGAACTTTCTGAAAAATTATATAATGTTATTTGTGAGAATACAAATTCAGATTTATATCTTTATTTCACACCAGGAATATGGAACGATTATTTTTTTGGAGTAGCATGGGACGTAACATATATAATAGTAAATCTTACTACAAGAAAGCTATGGGTTATGTGCTTTACAGATACAGATTAATATAGAGTATTATAATTACAAAATGATCAAACTTTTTTACAAAACTAAATATAATTAAAATAATAAAGAGCTAAATTTTGATCAAACTTTTTTTCAAAATTTAGCTCTTATTTTTACGAAGAATCAATGCTTCCAAGAATTATTATGATCAAACTTTTTTATAAAACAACAAATTATATACATTTTTGTATATAATTACATGCTTTTTTTGTTTTTGCGATTGTATTCTACTTAAGCGAAAAATAATGGCTATTAAAATATATAGAAGAAAAAAAGGGAAAAGAACCTTAAGGACTAAAGAGAATGAGAATACTGAATCTTATGAGATTGAAAATTACAATTTAAGAACTACAGCAGATATAGGTGGATTAGATCGAGCTAAAGGACGGGTTGAAGTTATAATAAGAGATTTACCAGAAGAAAAGAAAGATAAAAAAATTGTAAATTATTGTAAAGATATCCTTTAATTATCATATTTATTATATAATAAATATGATAATTAAGGAAATCTATCATAATGGAATTTGATTTTTAAGGGAGGTATTTAGAATAAGGGGTAGCTAATATGTGTTAAAGATGTATTAAATAAGAGTAAATAATTCATATGTAGAAATAGTTTACGTTTGAAGGGTTAAGCATTATATTAAATTCAAGACATAGAAGTTATTCAAAGTGAAGATTACGAAATTATAGTTAAAAAGATTGTAAGCAGTATTAATAACTATATAAAAGAACAGGAGAAGGTGCGGTTGATTATGTAAACAAAGCAGAATACTCATAAAAAAATATTTGAATATAAAAATAATAATGTGATGAGGTGTAAAATGAAAATAAATAATTTTATAAAAAAGATTATAGATAAAAGTGAATATATATTTATATCGATTGGTCTATTGTTTATATGTTTTCTGATACAGTTACTTACAAATGTAATCCAAATTTTTTTGGGGATGCCATCCTTAGAAAAATTAATTACAGCAATTACATTGTTAATATCCTTTATATTAGTAGGAAAAATATTTTTCAATATTCACTATAGTGGGTTATTTGAAGAAATTAAATTGAGTAGATATGACTGCATGGATAATTTATTAATTACACTATTTTTTTCTTCAGTGGCTGCATTTATTAGTGTTTTGATATATCAAATTGATTTTATGATTAATCCAGATGTAACAAAATCGATTGGTTATTTTATCAAAAAATTAAATGATGCTGGGGTTTCTTATAATGATGCTGGTGCTTCTTATATGGATAATTTTTTTGATGTTTTAATTTTTATGATTTGGGTTGCAATTGCAGTAGGAGCTGAGGAAATTTTTTTCAGATACACTTTATATAAAGTTTTTGTTAAGGAAAAAGAGGATGTAAAAATTTTTATTATATTATCATCAATAATATTTGGACTTTATCATTTCACCAGTATATCTAGAGTTTTTGCAAGTCTAGCTACATCTATTTTTTTAGGAATTATATATATAATGACAAAAAATTTGTTGTATCCTTTTATTGCACATATTTTATGGGATTATTTTGTTTCAATATCTGGAAGTTTTATTGGATATTTTGAGTATTTCAATAATGTCAATATAAGTAAAGCGGTTTTTATTTGTGGATTTACAGAAATAATTATACTTTGTTTGTTAATTTTATTAAGTGCGTATGCATATTTAAAAAGAGGACATATTTTACCATTAAAAACTAGAAATAAAATATAGAATGTAAAAAAATAATTCTTCCATAATGACCAAAATCGTTTTTGTTGATAGAACATAAATTCTATATTCTATCTCATTATATATATTGGAATCTTCATCCTTATTAATAGATAATTATTGTACATATAATTAATAGAATAATATTCCATATATTCAATATTATGATATAATCATTTTGAATTACCAAATTAGATTAGGAGGGATTTTGATGGGAAATAAAGAGAAAAAAATAGATTGTTTAAGATGCGGAGAAGATATGGAGTATCTTAAACAATATAAGTTTGATTCACAAGATAATAATAGAGGGTTATTGAGTTCCTTGTTTGATGTTGAAGAACACTTGATACTGGATGTGTATGTATGCCCTAAGTGTAGACATACAGAATTTTTATATGCTGGAAAAGATAAATGGCTTGATATGTAGATAAGCTTACTGTTTATCCAACAGCTTCGGTTCTTGAAAAAGATTCTTTTCTAGGAAATAAGAATAATTATGAGTTAGAATTTGATAAAGATATAGAATATAAAAATCCTATAACACTTACTGTAGATGATTATGATAATTTAATAAACAAGACTTTTAAAATTGAAGTCAAATAAAAAACATATTTTATATTAAACCCATGTGATTTTAGGATGAAATCATATGGGTTTTGTGTTGTTATAGTTATTTATAAATTTAATGATTATAAATGGTTAAAAAAGTTCAGAAAATTCAGAAAAACTATTTATCTTTTCTGAATTTTCTGATATAATAATATTAACAAATACATAAAGAACAGGGGGATGATACCACCAGAGATAATAGGCAGAAGTTAAATTGAAATTTATAGAAAGGAGCATAAAAAAGAATATATAAAATCAAAAATAATTGAAAAATATTATAAATAAAGGAGTGAGTCCACCAAAGAATGAATAGTTCATACGATTTAGCAACATAAAAAGCTAATTCTTAGAGATAGATTTAAGAATTAGCTTTTTATGTTGCTTATTTTTATTTTTAACCTAAAAATTCAGGATTTTGTATATAATCTGAGCGAATTGCTTTTTGAAGTATTGTAAAATCTATTTTTTCATGGTCATGTTCTAGGTCACATTTATATTTAGATTTGCATTTTTCACATTCAATGTATTGATTAGAATCAGTTTTATCCCTTGTATCGAATAAAAAAGGAACATTAGAAGATTTATTTATAGATTCAATATTATTTGTATCTATTTTATATACATAAACATACTTTGCTTCGTATTTTAACGAAAAATCTTTGCCATTACAATTTGGACAGGATATAGATTTATTTATATTCAAAAGATCACCACCTTTTTCAGTAGTATTCCCATAATAAATTAAAAAATTATAACTAACACGTAGAAAAAATCATTGAATATAATGAATTAAAGAATGATACAAGCTAAGAAATATATTTAAAAATAGATAATAGGGGTGAATTGATAATGAAATTAAGCATAAGAAATAGATTATTCATATGCTTTGGTTTAATAATTACAATGATGATAGGATTAGGTATTTTTTCAATAAGATCAATGGATAATATAAATAAGGATTCTAAAGAAATGATGGAGCTATGGTTTACTGGTCTGAATTGTGTACATTCAATAAATGGAGATATAGCAGACTATAGAGGGAAAGAATATAGGCATATTTTTCTTACTGACGAAAAGGATATAATAGAAGTTGAAAAAGAAATGAAAATTATAAAAGATAATATATTAATGCATTTTGAAGATTATATGAAAACTGTTTATCTTGAAAAAGACAAAATATTAATAGAAGAATTAAAAAAAGAGATCAAATTGTATTTGGAAATAAGTGATGAAGTTGTTCAGTTAAGTAAAAATTCAAAAAAACAAGAAGCAAATACAATTATTTTAACTGAATCACTAGATGAATTCAAAAAAATTCAAGATATAGGATTGGAATTAGTGAAATATAATGAATATAATGCTCAAAATGATCATAAAGAGAGTACGCCAACATATGATAGTTTTAGAAAAACATCATTAACATTTATGTTTATAATTATAATCATAAGTATAGGGTTAGTATTGCTTATAAGTAAAAATATAAATAATAAACTTAAAATTACTATGAAAAGTTTAAAGGATACTAATGATTTTGATTTGAAATTCAATAAAGAATTACATGATAAAACAGAAAAATTTAAAAATAAAGATGAACTTTCAGATACAATATATGGATTAGCTGAAATGAGAAAATCTATTAGAAACATTATTATAAAGATAAAAGATTATTCAAATACTGTAGAAAATAATGCAAAGAATATGTATAACCGTATCAAAGAGACTTCAATAAGCTTTCAAGGCATAGCGGATGCAACTGATGACTTAGCAAAAGGTGCAACGGATCAAGCTATAAATGCAGAGCAAGCCGTATTAAAACTTGATAATCTTTCAAAAAATATAGAAATAACAGTGGAAAATTCAATTCAAATAGAAAAATATATAGATGAAATAAATAAAGTAAACGAAGAAGGTAATAAAGCCGTTGTAGGATTAAAAAAATCTATATCTGATAATATTAATATATTATCACAAGTAGTATCTCAAGTTGATACTCTTGATAATGAATCGAACTCAATAGGACAAATAACAGAAACTATAAAATCTATTGCAGATCAAACTAATCTATTAGCTTTAAATGCAATGATAGAAGCGGCAAGAGCAGGTGAAGCTGGAAAAGGATTTGCAGTAGTTGCACAAGAAATAAGAAAATTAGCAGATCAAGTTACTGATAATGTTGATAATATAGAAAAGACTATCAATAGTATTAAAATAGAAATTCATAGTACAAAACAAAAAATGTATGATTCAAAAGAGATAGTTTTAAATACAGAAAAAACATCTAATATGACTGAAGAAAAATTTGAATCTATCAGTAAGGCTATAACCCATATAGTTAAACAAATAGATAATTTAGTAAACAATATACAAAAAATAGACAATGATAAAAATGTAGTTGTAAACTCAATACAAGAAATATCGGCTGTTACAGAACAATATAGTGCGTCTACGCAGCAGATAAGCGCATCAATACAGCAACAAGCAGCTATAATAGAAGAAATATCTAATTCTTCAGATGAATTAGAACAAATTGCCAAAGAATTAAAAAATATAGTTGGTGAATTTAACCTATAATATTAGAAGTATTTGTACAACTCAATATGTTTGTACTTTAATAAATAAAATGATACTATATCATATATGAATACATTAAGATAAAGAGAAAGAGGATATGTTATGAATGCTAATGATTTAATTAAAGACATTATAGATAAGAAAGAACTTATTCAATTAGTTCTTAGTAATAAAAGAAACAAAGAACTAGAGTACAACAAAATAAACATAAGACCTATACAAATAAAGGATAACTTTATGTATCAGTTTACTTATGTATATTCTAATAAAGAAATACACAAAAATTTATCGCCTGAAGAAGCTAAAGATGAAATAATAAATAATATAAACGGAAATTTTAAACAAGCTCAGATGTATTGTGTTAATAATGACTATCAAATACTTGTAAATAAAAAACTAAAGGCTTCTGTATTAAAGAAAAAAGCAACTAAAAAGGCAGTTGATATATCTCATAACAGAAAGAAAAAATATATATTAGAAGAAGATGTTCCTTGTGATTTTCTTCAGTATCTTGGAGTTATGAATGAAAATGGAAATATTAAAAAACAAAAGAGAGATAAGTTTAGACAGTTAAATAGATTTTTGGAGATGGTCAAAGATGTAGAATCAAACTTTGATAAAAATAAGAAAATAAAAATTGTAGATTTTGGTTGTGGGAAGTCTTATCTTACATTTGCAATGTATTATTATCTTGTGAATATTGCTAAATTTAATGTAGAAATAGTAGGACTTGATCTTAAAAAAGATGTTATTGAGTATTGCAATAAGGTTGCTAAAGAGTTAAATTACGAGAATTTGAGCTTTCAGATAGGCAATATATCTGATTTTAATGAGTTTACAGAGGTAGATATGGTGGTAACTCTTCATGCTTGCGATATAGCTACTGACATGGCATTGTTTAAAGCTATTTGCTGGAATAGCAAGGTTATATTATCAGTTCCATGCTGCCAGCATGAATTAAATTCACAGATAAAAAATGATTTATTAAGTCCTATGTTAAAGCATGGAATAATAAAAGAGAGGTTATCATCTCTTGCAACGGATTCAATAAGAGCAAATCTTCTTGAAATACTTGGATATAAGACTCAAATATTAGAATTTATAGAAACGGAGCATACTCCTAAGAATCTTTTAATAAGAGCGGTTAAGTCTAAAGATGAAGTAGATAAATCTCTTGTAGATGAGTATAAAAAATTCAAGAAATTTTTAAATGCAAGTCCTTATTTAGAAAAGTTACTTGTAGAGAATGATGTAATATCGATAGATTAATAAATATAGAAAACACCCCCTTTGCTGAGAATTTCAGAAAAGGGGGTGTTAATATTTTTGTTTATAAATATAAATGATATAATTAAATTATGACAAAACTTAAAAAATTAGGTGATAAAAATGAATGAAAAAATACTATCTTTTCTAAGGTTGTGTAAAAAAACAACTATTTCTCTTAATGATTTTGAAAACTTATTTTCTGGAAGTATATCTTATGAAGAATTTGCCAAAGAAGTGTTAGAATTTGAAGAAAAGGATATAATTAGAGAAGTAAAAAAACACAAAAGAAATAATAAACCTATTTCTTTGGCTAATACTTATCGAATAAATAAAAGCTTTTTCAAAGAAAAGTTAATCAATGAGATTCAAGAATTTCAATTATATGCACATCCAAAAATTCAATTAAAAACATATCTATCTTTAGATGAATTACAGTGGGAAAATGATTTGAAATATATTATAAAAGTAGATAATTATTTAAAGGAAAATGGATTTCCTTTTGAGACAGTAACTCCTCCTGAGAGGTCTTTTCAAATTAGTGGAGATGAAAAATGGATTGATGAAAAGGGTGGTAAAAAAATCCTTGAAAGAATCGAAGTATGGGATGGTCTAAAAATAAGTAGTGTACCTGATCCTTTAATGATTTCAGTTAATCCATCTAATTTTTCTAAACCTGAACACATTCATTTGATTGTAGAAAATAAAGCAACTTATTATGCAATTTTAGAGGTTTTAGAAGAAACAAATTTAACTAGCTTAATATATGGATGTGGATGGAAAATATTATCTGGTATTCATATGCTTGAAAAACAACTATCATTACAGAAACATAAGCATAAATTATATTATTTTGGAGACTTGGACTTTGAAGGAATATCTATTTGGAATGGACTTAATGAAAAAAGGTATGTGAATTTGGCAGTTGATTTTTATAAATGCTTATTAAAAAAAGATTGTTCAAAAGGTAAAGAAAATCAGCAAAAAAATGAAGAGGCTATTTGTAATTTTATAAAGTTTTTTGATAAACAAGAACAAGAGAAAATTATATTTATTTTAGAAAATAAGGGATATTATCCTCAAGAAGCACTTACAAAGGAAGAAGTTCAACATATTTGGAGGAAAGGGATATGGATTTAAAAGGTATTACAGAAAATTATAGAGAACGAATTCAAAGAATTGCTTTATTTGATCCACTTTTTAAGCTTGAAAATAAAAAAGGAAAAGACAATAATGGAGATCCTATTGATTATTTTAGTTTAGGGTTATTAACACTTCTATTCTTTTTTGAAAATATGTTAATGAGAAATAAAAAAACTGGAGTTAAAGAGCTTGCAGAGTTTTTTAAAGAAATCAACAAAGATGAGATACATGTTGATAACGATGGTTTTGAAAAAATTGCTAGAAGTATAATTGAAATATTTCGTCCTCTTAGTGGTAAAAGAAATTCTAGAATATTTTATAATTGGGAAACTAGAAAAGAAGAAATTATACAGTATTCTATTTTAAAGGCAGATAAATCAAACACAAAGATGAATACTCAATATTATACTTTGGATGAGCAGGGGTTAGAGTTAATATTTGCTACAAAAGAATATTTTAGTGATTTTCAGCTATCTATAAATCAACTTATATTAAGAAAGCAGTTAGAAAAAGGGGAATTTGTAGGAGCACTTCGTCAGATTAATGAAATGAGAATAGATGTGAAAACATTACAAGATAGAATAATGAAAATAAAACATGAAATTCAACGTAATATCATCTCGGATGAAACTTATGAAAGATACAAAATGATTATAGAGGATGTCAATATAAGGCTTAGCAGAGAAAACGAAGAATTTGAAGAACTTCAGGCATTTGCAAGAGAAACAAAAGAAAAATTAGGATATGAATTATCAAATGATAAAGAGATTAAAGCTTATGAACTTATTATAGAAATTGAACGTGAATTAGGAGAAGTTCATGATGAGCATAGAAATCTTTTTAAGGAGAGTATTATATTAAAAACTAATGCTCTTCAAGCTGCTCAAGAATCTTTATATTATGTAGGAATAGACTCTTTTAATTTTGAACAAGAAATAGTAAGTAGGTTAATGTCTTCACCTCTTCCGGTTCAGTCCTCTAGATTATTAATTGAACCATTTTTACATTTGGAGAGAAAAGTAATCTGGTCTCCTTTTATGGTTTTTTCAAGTCAAATGATAGAAATAGAAGATAAGAAGAAAAAAGTTAAAGAGTTTTTATATATTTCAGATGAAACAAAAAATAGAGTAGATTTAGAAATTCAAAGAAAAAATTTTAAAAGTGTAATGGAAATTATATTGAAAGTGTTAGGTGATAAACAAGAAACCACACTAGAAGAAGTTGTTTTTTATATTAAGGAGAATGGTTATGAATATTATTTAAATAATAGATCATTTTACGATTTTTGGATTGTTTTACACCATCGTTCTCCTTTAAAAATTGAAATTATAGAAGAAGACGTAAATGAGCATTTATTTGATGAAGTAATAAGCTTATTGAAAAATAAAGCTGATATTTTATCAGTTGTAGAAATAAATAAAATAGTTAATGTAAATGAACGTTATAGTATAAAAAATATGAAGCTTAGATTGGAGGCAAAGACAAGTGATATATAATCAGGAACAAGTTATACAAGCTTTTAAGATATACTCTAAGTTAGCTGTAAATGGATATGGTGATACGGATGAATTAAGATTATATTTAGCAGATGATGCTATTAGGGGTTTGGTAGAGCAATTTGCTAAAGAGGTAGACTGTACTATTTTTGTAGCAGGAGATTGTATATACTTAATTCCTATTTCAATGAGCTCTCCATTTCATATTTCTAATGAAAATATAAAGAAAACATATTTACCGTCAAAGGCTACTAATATTGATATATATGTAATGTATGTAGCAGTAATTATAATGTTTGGTGAATTTTATAATAGCTATCAAACAATTGAGCCAACACGAGATTTTTTATCAATAGATGATTGGCTTTTAAGAGTAAATGATAGGATTCTATCATTAAAGGCATATGACAAGGAAGAGTTAAAGGAATTAGAAAAAGAATATGAATATAATTGGATATCTATTGTTGAAAAATGGGATGCCATGGATGACTTAAAAGAAAAAGTTAAAACTCAAGATGCAAGAGTTAGTAGTAGATTAAGTTTTTTAAATACTGTTAAAAAGTTTTTGGAGGCTCAAGAATTAATAGTTGATATTGGGAATGATGAGCTTGAGCTAACTCAGAAGGCTAAAACTATTGTACAGAGATATTATATGGAACATGAATATAATAGAGGAATATTAGAGTTTATGTATAAGCTTGAACAAATGAAGGGAGAAAAAGAAGATGCCGGCCATTTCTAAAATACGTTTTACAAATGTTATATATGAAGGCGGAGAAAAGCGTTACAATGATGAAATATTTCAATTTGATGGACATAATGGCGCTATTTTATTAGAAAATGGAGGAGGAAAAACAGTTTTTATACAAACTGCAATACAAGCTGTTTTACCTCATAGCGATTTGGGAGAAAGAAAAATAAAAGATACTCTTTTACTTGACGGGGACTCGGCTCATATTGCAATTGAATGGATATTAAATGAAAATCCAAGACGTTATGGACTTACAGCTGTAACTTTATTTATAAATAAAAGAGGGTTAGATTCATATAAATATGTTTATGAGTATGAGGCTGGGGACAAGCACTGTATAGAAGAATTGCCATTTGTAAAGAAAAATATAAGTGGGAAAAATCGTCCTTCGAGCAAAGAAGAAATAAATGAATATTATCAATATATGAAAAGCCAGAATATTAGAGCTAAAACATTTGATACAATTAAATCATATCAAAAATATATAGAAGACTATTTTAAAATAATTCCTTCTGAGTGGAGAAAAATTGCATTAATAAATGGAGCTGAAGGTGGAGTTGAAGAATTTTTTAATGGTTGTAAAACTACTAGTCAACTTGTAGATAATCTTTTAATACCTGCAGTTGAGGAAGGGTTAGCTGGAAATGCAGAAAAGAATTTTGTTGATACATTTGAAAAACAAAGAGAGCGTTTTAAAAAACACAGACAGCTAAAAGAGAGAATAGAAGAAAGTAAAATGGTAGAGAATGAGATTAAATTTTATGTAGAGGTGTTTACAGATTTATACAATAAAAACCAAGAATTTATTGCAGAAAAGGAAAAGGCAAAGTCTGTGTATAAATTTACAAAAGAAGAACAAGACAATATAAATGATCAACTTGAAGATAATAAAAAGCAGCAACAAGATTTAATTGATAGAAAAAAAGAACTTAATAGAAAAAAAGAATCTTATAAATTAGCAATTTTAGAAAAAGAAGTTGATGAATATAAAAAGATGTTAGAGGACTCAAAAACAAATTATAATTTGGTAAATGATAGGTATCAATTAAAAAATAAGAGACTTAAAAGTCTTGAAATAGCAGATCTTAAAAATAAAATAAAAGAAAAAGAAGATAAAATTAGTATTTATGAAGAGCAATTAAAGCTTTTAGATTCTGATGAAGCTGTTTTTGAAATTGAAGAAAAATTAAATAAAAACACATCACAGTTAAAAGGTTATTTTATTGAAGAAGAAGAAAAGTTAAATAATCAAAAAAGTTTTATCAGTAGCCAAATTAGAAGATATACTGACGATACTAAAGATAAAAAAGATGAATTAAATAAACTTGAATATAATAAATTAGAAGCTGCTAATGAAAAAATAAGAATAGAAACAACTATAAAAAATATTGAAGATGATATGCAAAAAATTTCGAATAAGATATTAGATAATCCTATAAATGAGAAGGTTGAAGAGCAGTTAAGTAATTGGAAAAAAAGAATTATAGATATTGAAAAAAATAAAGAGCTTTATAGAAAGTGTATATATAAGATTAAAGAAGAAAAAATAATTTTAAATAAAGAACTACCTATATTAAGTAAGAAATTTAAAGAACTTTCGAAAAAAGAAAGTGATATAACCAATAACATAAATATTGTTTTACAAAATGAAAAGGATATATTAATAAAATTAAAGGAATTTAATGCTAATTGGGATTTTATCAATTCTTTATATTTAAAGCAACCTACAATTTTGCAGTATACTGAAAACAAAATAGAAAAATTAAGAAAAGAAAAAGAAGAACTTTTATTAAACGAGCGTTTATCACATAGATTCTTTGATGATTATAACGATAATGAACAATTTACTGCAGATCCAGTGATTCAAAAGTGGATAAATAGTTGGAAAAATCAGTTTGGTTTTGTTGAAACAGGGGTTACATATGTTCAAAGAGCAGCAAAATCTTTAGGGAAGGCTGAAGAATATTTTTATAATAAGTATAAGTATTGGCCTATTGTTTTAGTTACATTAGAAAATGAAGTTGAGAAGCTTATGAATAAAATAAATCAGCGATTAGATAAGCTTATGCACCCTGTATTTATTATAACTGATAAAGAAGCTAAAGATTTATTAAATAATAATACAGTAAAAAAAGAAAGATATGTTTTTCCTATGTATTGGGGTACAAATTTAAATCAAGATTATTTTATTAAATGGAAAAATGAGATAAAATTAATTGCAAAAAGATCAACTGAAAAGCGTCAAGAAAAAGAAGTTGAATATAATAGATGTAGTGAAATTTTGAAGCATACAAGAACTTTTTTTGAAAAATATCCATATGAGTATTATCAAAAATTACAAGATCAGAAAAAGAAAATAAAAGATGAAATACAAATTTTAGAAAAAGAAATTAAAATAAAAGAAGATACACTGATTAAAACAGATAATGAATTATCAAATAATCAAGTTAAATTAAGTAGTATTGAACAGGAAACTCTTATTGTAAGCAACAAAATTGAACAAGCTACAGAATATATAGCAAAGAATAATAATAAGGAAAGTAAAATTTCTAAAAAATACAAAGTTATAGAGAAAATAAATCAATTAGATTATGAAATTAAAAAGATAAATAATGAAATTGAGATATTAGAGAAAACATTAGAAGATATAAAAATTGATTTTAGAGATATTGATTATAAAATAAACCATTTAAAATCTGATGATTTATATATGGAAGTTAGTAAAGCTAAACCAATTTATACGTCTACTAGTAAAAAAGTTCTTGAGGAATATAGAAAAGAGCTTAAAGATAATTTAAATAATAAGCAAAAGGGTCGTAGAGAATTAGAAAATTCTATAAATATATATGGAGAATATAAAGATAGTTTAAATAAGGATTTAGAAAATAAACTTAAAAAAGTTGAGTTTGATATTGAAGACATAGAATTTCCTTTACATGGAGATAAGGAAATAGATAATTTAATAGATGAAACGAACAACATAAAAAATAAACTAGATAGTTTAACTATTAACTTTAATAAAGCTAAAGAAAATTATAATGATAAATATAAAGAATACTCTATTAGAGAAGAAGATTTTTATGATGAATTTGATGAGAAGATATTATTTAATATATCTATGAAACAAGTAAATGATAATATCGAAAAAGAAAAAAATGAAATCATAAATCAAGATGAATATTTGACTTTGAGAGAGAAGAAGTTATGTAAAGAAAAAAAAGATATAGAACAAGTTATTTTTGAACTTAAAAGTAAAAATGAAAGATATGAATTTTTACTAGAAGAAGTAAAAGAAATAGTTATTTCTGAAGAATACAAACAAGAGTTTCCATATAACAAAAAAATGTTTATAGAAAAAATAATAAACAAATTAGATGAACTACAAAAAGGTGTTAATGTATTTAAAGATAGAGTTCAAAGTAAACAAGATACATTTGTAAAATTCTGTGATGACAATATATGTGATGTGAAGTTAAAGAAAATGGTAGTGTCAGGGATTAAATACAAAAAGGATTATGATGATGTTTTGAAGTGGCAGAACAAAATGAGTAATAGAATTTCTAGAACAATTAAAATCGCTGAAGAAGATATGAGAGAGCATGACAAAGAATTACAGCAATACATTAATCATCTTCATACCCACTTGTGTCAAGTAGCTCAAGAAATTAAAATAATACCAAATAAAACAAGAGTGAAAGTAGACAATAGTTGGAAGGCAATTTTTACATTCTCTATTCCAGAATGGAATGAGCAAGAGGGGAAGGAAGAGCTTAGAAAGCATATTGATTGGATGATTAAACAATTAGAAAGTCATCAATTTAAAGATGAAGCTGGAAATGAAAATGATATACTAGTTAAAAAATCTATAGAAAAGTGGCTTCAAACGAAACAATTACTTCAAAATGTTATGAAACAAAATAATATTAAGATAAAATGCCGTAAAGTGACTAATAATGGAAAGGTAGATAGTGTACCTACTTCATGGGAAAAATCTAATAATTGGTCTGGAGGAGAAAAGTGGAGTAAAAATATGACTTTATTCTTGGGAATTCTTAATTATTTATCTGAAAAAAGACATCATATATTAAAAAGTCAAAAAAGTAATCGTATTGTTATTGTAGATAATCCATTTGGAAAAGCATCGAGTGATCATGTTTTAGATCCTGTTTTTTTTGTTGCACAGCAGTTAGGGTTTCAAATAATTGCATTAACAGCTCATGCAGAAGGTAAGTTTATAAGAGATTATTTTCCTATTGTTTATAGCTGTAAATTAAGAGCATCTACTAATGGTGATAACCTTATTTTGACAAAAGAAAAAGAAATAAGATATACTTTTTTTAAAGATAATGACCCTCAAGCACTAATGAGACTCGGGGATCAAGAGCAACTAGCATTATTTTAATAAATATCATTATCAGATATCTCCTAGATTATTAGTTTTTGTAATATCATTAGTATTCTTAGGATTATGGTATCTGATTTACTTTTTGGGTAAAATGAATGATATTATCAAAAAAAAGATATATATAGTTTAAAAAAAACTCTAATTAAGTTATAATATAGTGGATTAAATAGGTCAATAGGGGGGGAATTTGATGAAGAAAATATCTTTATATGCAATTATATTTATTTTTATATTTAGCATTAATATAAAGACAACATATGCTGTAGAGTATGGAAGAGAAAATGCAGTCAACATACTAAATGGACAGGCATCGGATACGAATCAATTTAATGAAGGTGATGACTTTCATCAATTAGTTAAGATAAATGAATATACTAATGATTACATAAATTACCCAAAGGGATATTCAATACAGTTTGCAAATTATATGAACTTGGATATAAGTGAGTCTTTATACAAGACTAGCTGTACAGATGGAAATAGTATAATGGATATATATTATGATAAGGTCAATTTTAATGTATACACTAATTACAGCAATAAATTTTTATATAATAGAGAGTATCATAATTTAGAAACTGACAAACGAGTTAATATTAACGGTAATAATGTCAGAATCATAAAGTGGAGTAGAAAGAAGCTTGAAAGACTTAATAAAGATTATAATTACTACGCCAGTGCTGAAATAAAGAAAAATAATAATGAGGTTTATACAGTAATTTTAAAGTCTCAACAGCCTATACAGTATTTTGAATCTCTTATTGGGACAATGAAGTTCTTTGAGCCAAAGGGAACTGCTAGAATAAACAAGATGTACGATAATAAACATAAGAACTGGAATAATTCTACTAAAGAGTTTTATAAGAAGTATTTAACTAGTACTGATAAAGTGAGTTTTGGAATATTTGAACCTACAGCTCCAACGGATATGAATTATTTACATAGTTTAGAGGATAGATTAGGTTATGATTTTTCTGTTTTGGTAAAATATCAGAGTTTAGATTCGAAACTAGATATAGAAGAACTAAAAAGGGCTTATGATGATAAAAAAATAGTTGAGCTTACACTTCAAACAGCAAAAGCAGATTTAAGTCTTCCAGTTAATAAAAATATTAGCTATGATATATTAGATGGAGAGTATGATCATTGGCTGAAAAATTATGCTAAAAATATTAAAAAGTTTGGAAAGCCTGTTTTATTTAGATTAAATAATGAGATGAATGGAGATTGGTGCACGTATTCTGCATATTATTATTCAAAGGATACATTAATATTTAATGAACTTTGGAAATACGTATATAAGATATTTGAAGATGAGGGAGTAGACAATGTAATTTGGGTATGGAATCCTAATGACAAATCTTTTCCTAACTTTTCTTGGAACCATTATTTAAACTACTATCCAGGAGATGAATATGTAGATGTTATAGGTCTTACAGGTTATAATACAGGTAATTATTATAAAGGAGAGGTTTGGAGAGAGTTTGATAGTATATATACTCCTGTATATGATGAATACACTAAACTGTTTAAACAACCTTTTATTATAACTGAATTTGGGTCTAATGATGTTGGTGGAGATAAGATAAATTGGGTAAATAATATGTTCAATACAATACAAAATTACCCGAGAATTAAAATAGCTATATGGTGGAATGGAATAGATTGGGATAGAAATGGTAACCCAGCTAGAACATATAGATTGGATACGAATGAAAATTTAATTAATTCATTTAAAAATGGATTTCAAAAAATAAAATAATAAGTGTATATCCCCTTTTAAATTGTCAATAATCAAAATAGATACAATTTAAAGGGGGATTTATTATGAAAAGAATATTTGCATTTATAATAATATTAGTTTTATTTTTTAGCATGATATCATCAGCTGAACAAATCAATGTAGAAGATAATCAAAAGGATAGAAATGATTATGAACTTATATTAAATTCTTTTGAAAAGACTGGTTCTGCTTTTGATAATTACAAGATAAATGGTCATGCTATGATGGATAATAAATTTTTAAGTTTTGAAGAGATGGATAAAATTCTAGAAGAGCTTATGATTAAATTTGATATTGATAAACAAACTATAGAATACACAAGAAGTGAACAAACGGATTTTAGGCAGATACACATATGTGACAAAAATAGACAAAATAAAGCAGATAGATATATATCTATTATAATTGATAGCGAAAGATGTAAAAGTATGGAACAAACTCATATTATAGTTGACATTGACACGAATCAAGTGTATAAAGATATAGTAGAGGATTATGTTCAACTTAAAAATAATTTAAAAAAATATTCAAAAAATATAGATATATATTCTTGTATATGTGCTTTTTTTGAAGGAAAAATAGATGAAAAATGTTATAATAATATAGTTGATAATATATTATATAGTTTGGATGCCCAAAAAAAGGATGAAATGAAGGATGTTAATATATTGTCAACAACAGGATATACTGAAAAAATAAGTGATTATATAAAGTACGGTGAAGAAAAGATAAATGTAAATGCGTCTGTCAGATATAGTGAATATGATGACAAGACTTTTGTTTACATAGGAACACCTCTTATAACATTAGAATATTAGGAAAGGACTGAACCCAGTGTCGAAGATAGTAGTTAGAAAAAGCCAGCCTTTAAAAGGAACAGTAAAAATAAACGGAGCGAAAAATGCAGTGCTTCCAATTATAGCAGCAACACTTCTTGCAAAAGGAAAATCAGTATTAAAAGAAGTGCCAAACTTAAGGGATGTACATGTTATATCAGATCTTTTAAGACATTTAGGTGCTAAAGTTGAATTTAATGAAGATGTACTTACTGTAGATGCAACTAATATAGATACATGTGAGGCTCCTTATGAGCTTGTAAGAAAGATGAGAGCATCATTTTTAGTAATGGGTCCTTTACTTGCTAGATTTCAAAGCTCTAAGATATCAATGCCAGGAGGTTGTGCTATAGGAACAAGACCTATAGACCTTCATCTTAAAGGATTCAAATCTTTAGGAGCTCATATTGAAATGGACCACGGTTTTATAGAAGCTAAAGCTGATAAATTAATAGGAACAAAGTTATATCTTGATTTTCCATCTGTTGGAGCTACTGAAAATATTATGATGGCAGCTGTATTTGCAGAGGGAACTACTATAATAGAAAATGTTGCAGAAGAACCTGAAATAGTTGATTTAGCTAATTTCTTAAATGAAATGGGAGCAAATGTTAAAGGCGCAGGAACTAATACTATCAAAATTAAGGGTGTAAAGGAGCTTAAAGGAGCTACTCATACTGTAATACCTGATAGAATCGAAGCTGGAACTTATATGGTAGCAGCAGCTATAACTAAAGGTGATGTAGTAGTAGATAATGTGCTAATAGACCATTTAAAACCTACTATTGCAAAACTTAGAGAGGCTGGATGTGAGGTTCATGAAATGGACAATGCTGTAAGAGTTATAGGTCCAGATGAAATAAAACCTACTGATATAAAGACTCTTCCTCATCCAGGTTTTCCAACTGATATGCAATCTCAGTTTATGGCACTTTTAAGTGTTTCAAAAGGAACTGGTGTAGTTATAGAGACTGTATTTGAAAATAGATTTATGAATGTACCAGAGCTTAACAGAATGGGTGCAAATATAAAGATAGAAGGAAGAAGCGCAGTAGTTCAAGGTGTAGAGCAACTTCAGGGATCTACTGTTAATGCAACTGATTTAAGAGCAGGAGCTGCTTTAATACTTGCAGGACTTGTATCTGAGGGTGAAACTATTATAGGAGATACATATCATATATTTAGAGGGTATGTAGATATAGATAAAAAGTTAAATGCTTTAGGTGCTAATATAGAAATTATAGAGGAATAATAATATGAGGGTTTTCATAGACTTTATTGATAGAGATAATCAAAGGAGGAAGGTCTATGAAAAACCCTTTTTTAGTTGTTATGTATACTTTTTTAGTTATAGTAGTTTTACCTGTAATATTAACTATTGGAATATATAAGGACGATATATTCAAAAAAGAAATTGTACAAACTAAAATAACTAGTTCTATTAATATAAAAGTTTACAATACAAAAGTAGACAAGGTAGAAGATATGGATATAGAGGAGTATTTATATAATGTAGTTGCATCTGAAATGCCTGCAAGTTTTGATGAAGAAGCTTTAAAGGCACAGGCTATAGCTGCAAGATCTTATGTTTTTCATAAAATAGAAAATGGAGGAGATAAAATACCTCAGCATAAGGGAGCTGTGGTTTGTACAGATCACAAACATTGTCAAGAATATCTAGATACAAATACGCTTGAAAAATTACATAATGAAAAGTGGATGAGTGAATCCTGGCCTAAAATAAAAAAATCAGTAGACGATACTAGGGGAATGGTATTGACATTTGATCAAAGAACTATACAACCTCTATATCACTCAACTAGTGGAGGTAAAACGGAAAATTCTGAAGAAGTATTTAGTTCTAAGTTACCTTATTTAAGATCGGTTGAAAGCCCATACGAAGAAGAATCACCGAAATTTAGAGCAAATATGAAGATAGGTAAGAATGATTTTATAAACAAATTTAAGGGCGTTGGAATTATATTATCGGACAATGTTGACGAAGATATACAAGTTATATCTAGAAGCGAAGGTGGTTCTGTAAAAGAAATAAGAGTAGGGAATAAGGTTGTAAAGGGAAGTGAAGTTAGAAACATACTAGACCTTAATTCCTCAGATTTTGATATAAAAGTAGATGGTAACTTCCTAAACATAATGACGAAGGGGTATGGACACGGGGTAGGAATGAGCCAATGGGGAGCAAATGGAATGGCTCATAAAGGTTACAAATACGATGAAATATTAAAACATTACTTCAAAGGAGTAAGTATAGAGAATAAGTATTGAAGGACTAAATAAGTCCTTCTTTTTTTTGTTCTTGAAAAGTATATAATTTAGGAATTCGGTAAGAATATAAATGGAGGTGAAATTAATGGATAACAAAAAAAATAAATTTAAAAAATTATTGGAGAAAGATGGGTTTTATTTAGTGCTATTTGTATGTGTATGCTTAGTAGCTTTAACTGCTGTATGGGTTACTAAAAACAGTATAGACAATATAGCATCTGAGAATGGATTTGTTAACTACGAACAAGGAGAGTTAATAGATGATGACAAAGTGGCTAGTAATGAGGATGATGAAATTCATCTTATAAAAGAAGATGACCAAGCTGTACCTACAGCAACAGATTCTAAACAAAATTTGGCTAAGGCAAAGGAAAAATTAAAACAAGAAAATGAAGCTAAAAAAGACCCTGATACAGAAGTTGCAAATACAAATAGTAAAAAAATAAAAGCTATTATGCCGGTACAAGGTAAATTAGGAAGAGATTATTCTGATAATAAACCTACTTATTCTGCTACATTAGAACAATGGGAGTTACATAAGGGAATAGATATACAAGCTAAAGAAGGAACTCCTGTAAGTGCTATTATGGACGGAGAAGTACTAGAGGTATTAAAGGATAGTGTACAAGGTATAACAGTTAAATTAAAACATCAAGATAATATAGTGAGTGTTTATAGTAATTTATCTTTAGACACTAAAGTTCAAAAAGGTAAAATGGTAAAGTGTAAAGATATTATAGGTAATGTAGGAAACACGTCTATAATAGAAAGCAAAGAAGGACCACATTTGCACTTTGAAGTTTTAAAAGACAATAAAAACATAGATCCTTTATCTATAATAAATTCTAATTAACAGGCTTAACCTTTTAATAAGGTTAAGCCTGTTCTATTTTTTGCACAAAACACATATATATGAATAAAGAGTATTCCTTTAAGGAGGGGGACCGTTGAAGGCATATATAGAAGAAAGAACTGTAACGATAGCTAAATATATAATAGAAAAAAAAACTACAGTAAGAGAAACTGCAAAGAAATTTGGAGTGAGTAAAAGTACAGTACATAAAGATATAACAGAAAGGTTAGAATCTATAAATTCAGCGCTTGCTGAAGAAGTAAAAAATGTACTAGATAAAAACAAATCAGAAAGGCACATAAGAGGAGGACTGGCTACAAAATTAAAATATGAAAGTACTAATAAAAATACAGGATAAATGTACCTGTATTTTTTTCTTGACGAAATCCAAAATTTTGTATATTTTTGTAGAAGGGAGAAATGTAGAATAATTCAAGCGAAAGGTAGGGACATGCTTAATGGTTAATCCAAACATAGGAATAGACTTGGGTACAGCAACGGTTCTTGTTTATGTAAAAGGTAAAGGAATAGTTTTAAAAGAACCGTCTGTAGTTGCTATAGAGAAAAGAACAAAAAAAGTTTTAGCTGTTGGAGAAGAAGCTAGAAGAATGATTGGAAGAACACCTGGGAATATAGTTGCAATAAGACCTCTTAGGGATGGAGTTATATCTGATTATGATATTACAGAAAAAATGCTTAAATATTTTATAAATAAAGTTATAGTAAAAAAAGGATTCTTTAAATTCTTTAAACCAGAAATAGTTGTATGTGTTCCGTCGGGAGTTACAGAAGTTGAAAAAAGAGCTGTTGAAGAAGCTACAAAGCAAGCAGGAGCAAGACATGTAGATTTAATAGAAGAACCAACAGCTGCAGCCATAGGTGCTGGTCTTGATATATCTCAAGCTCAAGGTAATATGGTTATAGATATAGGTGGAGGAACAACTGATGTGGCTGTAATATCATATGGTGGAAATGTTGTAAGTACTTCTATAAAGGTAGCTGGAGATAAATTTGACGAAGCTATAATAAAATATATGAGAAAAAAACATAGTTTACTTATAGGGGAAAGAACAGCAGAAAATATTAAAATAAATATAGGAATAGCATATCCTAAAGAGCCTCAGGAAACTATGTCTGTAAGAGGAAGAAATTTAGTATCAGGACTACCGACTACTATAGAAGTAACTTCTAATGAGATGCTAGAGGCTTTAAATGAATGTATAGTACAAATAGCAGATGCAGTACATCGTGTACTAGAAAAAACACCTCCAGAATTATCTGCCGATATAAGTGATAAGGGTATAGTGATGACAGGTGGAGGATCTTTGCTTTGGGGACTGGACAAATTAATATCTCAAATAACAGGTATAGATGTACATATAGCAGATGATGCTGTATCTTGTGTAGCTAAGGGAACGGGAGAAGTTCTTAATTCTGGAATATTAAAGAATATTAGAAAATAAGTCTAAATTATTATATAGCATAACAAAATTTAATTAAACTTTTTTATTAGTTATGCCGAAATATAATACCAGTAAAAAACTTTTTTTGGAGTGATATTATGTTTAGAGGTCTTTACACAGTGACATCAGGGATGCAGACTAATCAAAAAAAACTAGATGTTATTAGTAATAATATAGCAAATGCTAATACATCGGGATTTAAAAAAGATGTGGTAATTTCAGAAGCTTTTCCAGAAATGTTAATAAGCAAGATAAATGGTAAATTGGAAAATGATCTAAACAACACATATAATAACCCTCAATTAGATATTCAAAGAGATGGGGAAGGATTTTACATTAAATCTAATAAAGGTTTTTTTACTGTGGATAGTCCTATGGGGACAAGCTATAATAAATCAGTAAAATTTAGTGTAGATGATGAAGGATATTTAAAAACATATACTAGGGACATAAAAAAAGGAATAGATACAAGTACGGGATTTTATGTATTAGATTCTCAAAAAAATAAAATAAAAGTTGAAAATAAAGATATTACAGTTGACGATAAAAGTGGAAATGTAATATCTAATGGAAAGGTAATAGCAAATCTTATCTGTACTCCTTCTAAAAATGTTATAGGAACTATAAACGGAGGGTTAAGACTTGATAGAATTCAAACTAACTTTATTTCAGGACAGATGAAACAAACTGATAATAAATTAGATTTTGCTATAAAAGGTGAGGGATTCTTTAAAGTACAAAGTGAGGATGGAACTAGATACACAAGAGACGGTTCTTTTTTATTAAATGATAAAGGAGAACTAATAAATTCAAATGGAAATTATGTTCTTGGAAAAAAAGGGATAATAACTCTTGATAAAGATTTTAAGGTAAGTGAAAATGGTGAAATATATATAAAAGATGAAGACTATGGCACATATGAATACTATGACACTATAGACACCGTAAATGTATTGAATGTCAATGCACTTAGAAAAGAAGGGAATAATCTTTATAAGGTAGAAGAAGGAATAAATCCAAATGAACAAAAATTCGATGGACAACTTCTTCAAGGATTTATTGAAACTTCTAATGTAAATTCAATAAATGAGATGGTAGATATGATTACTGTGTTTAGAGAATATGAAAGTAATCAAAAAGTTGTAAAAGCTTATGATGAGATAATGGGAAAGGCAGTAAATGAAATAGGAAAAGTTTAAATAGAGGGGGTAGATTATGAGAGCGTTATGGACTGCTGCTAGTGGAATGAAAGCACAACAACTTAATATAGATAATGTTTCTAATAACTTAGCCAATGTAAATACTACAGGTTATAAAAAACAAAGAATAGAGTTCAAGGATTTGTTATATGAAAATATTAAAAAACCTAATTTAATAGAAGGACAAGGGAGCCCATCAAATTTACAAATAGGACATGGTGTTATGACATCTGCTACTAGTAGAATATTTGAAAATGGAAATCTTGAAAGAACAGAAAATCCAACGGATTTAGCTCTTGATGGACAAGGTTTTTTTGCAATACAAAATCCTAATGGTCAAAAGCTATATACTAGAGATGGATCGTTTAAATTAAGTGTAGATGAAGATACTAAAAAACTTGTTACAACAGAAGGATATACAGTTTTGTCTACAGATGATGATGAAATAATAATAGAGAATGGACAAAAAGATTTTAATGTAGATGAAAGAGGTTACGTTACTGTTAAAAATTCAGATGGAGAAACTGAAGAACTAGGTCAAATTAAGGTTGTTCAGTTCTTAAATCCAGCAGGTCTTGAGGCTACAGGCAAAAACTTCTATAAGGCTACAGGTGCATCTGGAGAAGAAATAGTTCTTGATGAAGAAGATGCAGAAACTGGTATAAATCAAGGATTTTTAGAGACTTCAAATGTACAAGTAGTAGATGAAATGATAAAGATGATAACAGCTCAAAGAGCGTATGAGATGAATTCAAAGTCGATACAAACAGCAGACGATATGATGCAAATGGCTAATAACCTTAGAAGATAGGTTGGTGATTTAAATGAATGTTACCAATAATTATACAAACTTAGATATATTAAAGGACAAGGTTAATAATACTAAAGAAGATGATAAAAAGCTTATGAAAGCTTGCGAAGATATAGAAGCTGAATTTTTAAAAATAATGCTAAAAGAAATGAAAAAAACTATTCCTAAGGATTCTTTGTTTGAGAAGTCTCAAGGAAGAGAGATTTTCGAAGATTTATATGTTGAAGAACTTGCAGTTAAATCTTCAAAGGGTTCATCTTTAGGACTAGCTAAGAGTATATACGATCAATTTAATAAAACATATATAAAGAAATAGCCATTATCTATGAGATATAGGCTATTTTTTTGTATATTTTTTATGGTATACTAATTATAAAATTAGTACTAGATACTATAAGGAGGTTTTAAAATATGCTTAATGTAGACGAAATAAAAAAGATAATTCCACATAGATATCCTTTTCTGCTGGTGGATAAGGTAGTTGAGTTAGAAGAAGGGAAAAGAGCAGTTGGAATAAAGAATGTAACTGTAAATGAGCCATTCTTTCAAGGTCATTTCCCTGATTATCCTTTGATGCCGGGAGTTTTAATCGTTGAAGCTATGGCTCAAGTAGGTGCTGTTGCTATGATGACAGTAGAAGAAAACAAGGGGAAATTAGGAGTTTTTACAGGAATAGATAAAGTTAGATTCAGAAAAGAAGTAAGACCTGGAGATACTCTAAAAATGGAAGTTGAAATGATAGCTATGAGAAGAGGAATAGGAAAAGCAGAAGCTAAGGCTTATGTTGGAGATGAATTAGCTTGTAGTGGAACTTTGATGTTTGCATTGGTGGATAAGAACTAAAAATTATAATTTAAGTGGATATATTAGTGCTTAATCCAAAAATGAAGCTCATTAAAATAACGATACTTAATTAATATTTTAATAAAACTAAAGACAGCGTCTTATTAAATACCCTAAAACTCCATAAACTCACTATGTTCAAACAATGAAGTTTTTAACGGGTATTTAAACGACGCAGTCCAAGTTTTATAGAAAAATATTAATCAAAAGTATCTAACATTTTAATAAGCTTCATTTTTAATTAGTATTTAAATTGCACTATGATTGTCTTATGCAAAATATAGAAAATTTAATATAAATAAAAACTCTTTCAAGTTGTGGTTGCTCATTGAATTATATGCTAGCATATTTATAATCGAGTTAAAAGATCTTTTGTTTTATCTTATATGTTTCCAGTGATTTTTAAGGAAATAGTATATTATATAAAGTGGATATAAGGATTAAACCTATTATAAATAAAAATTCATAGACAAAATTTCTTTAAATAGTATATTATATAAGATAACAAAAAATTAATGGGGGTACACTATGAACTTTATGTCTACATTTAATCAAGTATTTATGTTGTTTGCACTAATATTAATAGGATATACAGCGAATAAGAAAAAGCTTATAACTCAGAATCTCAATAAAGAGCTTAGTAATGTGATTTTGTATATAACACTTCCTTGTTTAATAATAAAATCTATGCAATATGAGTTTTCGATACAAATGCTAAAAAGTAGTATAGGGATAATAATAATATCTATAGCTATGTATTTAGTTTCTATATTAATATCTTTTTTTGTTATAAAAAACATGGATGTTAAAGGAAAGGTCAAGGATATACTGCAGTATTTGATTATATTTCCTAATGTAGGATTTATGGGGTATCCTGTTATAAGTGCTATTTATGGAGATTCTGGAGTTTTTTATACAGCCTTATTTAATATGCCTTTTAATATATTGGTGTGGAGTTTTGGGGTTATGATAATGTCTAGACATTATGAAGAGTCAAGTGGGATGAACTTAAAGAAGATAATTTTTAATCCTGGAATGCTTGCTATAATAACTGGATATACTTTATTTTTATTATCTATAAAAATACCTACTCCAATATACAATATATTAAATGTTCTTGCAAATACGACAACACCTATGTCTATGATATTAGTGGGGTCGATACTAGCTCAATCTAGTATAAATGATGCTATTAAGAATAAATATTTATTAATAGTATCTTGTCTTAGACTGTTAATTATTCCATGTATAGTGTATTTTACACTTAGTAATGTATTTCATTTGAAAGGTGTATTATTAGGTATACCATCTATCGTATCTGGAATGCCAAGTGCTGCAAATTGTGCTATATTTGCAACTAAATACGATAATGATCATATACTAGCATCTCAAGGTATATTTATAACTACGCTGTTATCTGTAATAACAATACCGTTAATCGTATTCCTTATGAACAGTAAGATATAAAATTTTGAGTATATGCGTTAGTATAATACAAATTCTACGATGAGAGTATGATAGAAGTTGCTATTAACTCTGACATTTGGACGATAAAACTAAGACGTATGTTATTAAATGCAAATTTACTGTTTTCATCAATTTCATCAACTATGGCGACTATCGAGTAGTCACCTATTTTAGGAAGTGTTTTTCCAACTCCTTTTCCGGGGAGAATAGGGCCTTCTCTGATTTGAATATTGCCTATGTTGTTAACTTCTCCTAAACAAGCATCTATAGCTACGAAATTAGCTTCAGGATGTTTGTTTTTTATATAATTTAGTGATTCGTTAATATTCAAGGCATGAATAGGATCATCTAAAGTTCCGTAAATAGGATATTTATAATCGCTGTTCTTTAGCATAGTTCCAACTAGGGGACCTAGAGAATCGCCTATGCATCTATCTGTTCCTATACAAATTATAACCGTGTTATCGTTGATTATAGTTGTTAAGATTTCTTTTAAAACACAAATGACATTTTCTTCTTTATAATTTGCCTTAGCCAAATACACAGATAGCACCTCCTAATTAATTATATGGAGAAAATAAAAAAATATGAGAAAGTTTAAATCTGCACTTCCTCATATTACATACTATGCTGAAAACTATGATATGGTTCTTGTTAAATTTTTTAAAGGAAGAGTTTTTTATAAGTGTATTTTACATCTGTTCCATTTACGTTAATTAAAAGATATCTGAAATCATTTGAGAAACTATTTTTATATACATTATTGTAATCTGGTATACTTATAAATCTTACATTGTCTTCTAATATTTGATTAAATGCATCACCTCTATAAATAACATAGACATTTTTGTCTTTTGAAGCTTTATGTAAAGATTTTTTGAATTCAAGTGCTTCCTCTTTTATTTTTAATGATTCTTTAGAGTTAAGAACTATGAATATATTATCCGCTGTAGTATTTAGTGAATTTCTAAAAAAGTCCCATTGACCAGCTGATTTAAAAAATCCTCCATTTGAACTATTAAGATTTATTATAAGGTTATTGTCTACAGTTTGACTTGCATAAGATTGGTTAAAGTTGTAGTGTGATTTATTTAGTTTTTGTTCAAATACTGTATTTGAATTAGACAATAAGAATAAATTATCTGCATTTTTTTCTATATCCTGTCTATATTTTATATGAATTAGATTATCAAGTAGAGTACTTACTTCATTCATATCACTTAAAAATGCTATATTTATGCCTTCTTCTCCTAGTTCATCTACTAAATTAGGGTCTGTATTAGATTTTCCAATTACAGTTATAGGGATAGAAGCATCTGTACCTCCGTATTCTACATGGATAATACCGTCTCCTGCACTAGTTGGAGTAAATATGTTTTTATTGAATGTACCATTTATTCCTGATACACTAAAATGCATATTTTCAATAGGGATATTAAGTGGATCAAGGTCTGCATCAAATGTATTTATAGTAAGCTTGAATTTATCATTAACATATCCAAAATCATTGTCTGTGAATGCTTGTATAGATGAAAATTCATCTTTTTGGGCTGTTGATTTGATAGCTAAAGAATCAACTATTCTTCTTTCAGCTCCATTTACGAGATTGTTTACTATAGTATCGTTTACTATAAGATCAGTAGATCCTCCTCCGTCAAAAAGCATAGCATCCTTGCAACCTAAAGATTTCATGTAATTAGCAACATCTTCTTCTTGCATTCCTATAACATTAGGAAGTCTTCCGTCTGCTGCAAATAGGATAAGTTTATTATCATAAGTTATACCTAATGCAGACCTTTGGCTTTTACCAGGAACTTTTTGTGTTGGAGGATATAATTGTCCGTCTTTTAATATTAAACTTCCGCCTCCTACTGCAAGGTCTATATTATTTGCATAATCAAGGCTAAATGCAGAATTTAGTTTTAGCTCATCTCCTACACTTAAAGAATTTCTAAGTGTTATACCGTTATTTCCAGCAGCTAATAATACATAACCATTGTCTGGTATTGCAACTGGAGGTTGTCCATATCTTATATCTGTAATGATATTATCTATTACAAGCACTTCGGTAAGGTCGTAGTATGTATCGTTAGCTCCTGGGGAGTTTTTGAAGTATTCATTTGTGTACATTACTATGTTCGCATAATTTTTACTAGGCTTATTTATAGCGGCTATTGGTAGCTGAGTATTTTTTGTTACATCTGATATACTAACATCTGGTTTTATGTAGGTAAAAAATGTGTTTCTATTTTTATCAAATAAGAATGTAGAATATTTATTTGGTTGATAATGAGGGTTTGATAAAACTTTTCCGTTTTTAACCATAGGACCAAGTGAAAATGCCGGATTTGACATACTAAAAAAGTCTGCATTTATAGCCGCCAGTATATCCTCGTTATTTCCATTTGAAGAATCATTTTTTACCATATCGCTAACCTTCTGAGTTTTACTGAATCCATCTTTGTTGAATAATAAATCTAATTTTATATCAGGATTGTCCAAATCTATGCAAACTAGATTTACATTTTGGATACCACTTTCTGTGAAAGAGTATACATTTTTATATGTTACGCCTTTAGCAAGCATCATTTCTTTTTGACTTTCAGTTACCACTGAGTTTGCAAATATATTAGTTGAAGATGAAAGCATAAAAAAACTTGCCAACATAAAGCTTATAAGTTTTTTGTTCATGAAAAATCACTCCTTTATTTATCATATTTAAGGTTTAAACCACAATTGAATTTGTTCTTTATTTTGCATAGCTTTAAGCATTCTCTTTCTAAAATAGGGAACTTTATTTGCGATATCATCTACAATGCTATTTGCAAATTCTCTTTTTGTCTTGCCATCAACAGGGCAAGGGCTTTTGAGAACTGGTAGATTATTATTTTTTACTGATTCTATTATAATGTCCTCTGTTATATATATTAAGGGTCTAATGGTAGTGATATCTATTCTGTCTAGGTATGTAACTGGTTTGAATGTATTAATTCTTCCTTCGTAGAACATACTTAAAAATAGAGTAGATATTCCATCATCAAGGTGATGTCCTAGTGCTATTTTATTTATACCTCTTTTTTTTGCTTCTTCATTTAAAGCTCCTCTTCTCATCTTGGAGCATAATGAACAGGGGTTAGATTCTTTTCTTTCATCGAATACTATTTTAGATATTTCTGTTTTGATTATAGTGTATGGAACATCTATTTCTTTTAAAAATTCTTTAGCAGCATCTAAATTCATATTATCAAATCCAGGGTCTACTGTTATAGCTTCTAGTTCGAATTTATTAGGAGAAAATCTTTGGAATAGCTTAAGTGCGTATATAAGAGCTATACTATCCTTTCCTCCAGAAAATCCTACTGCTATTTTATCGTTATCCTGTATCATGTTGTAATCGTCACAGGCTTGTCTTACTTTCCCGATTATTTTTTTCATTTTGATTCTCCTCTATATGTACTTTCATTCAAGAACTTACCTTATAAAGAATATAATGTAAGTTAAAGTTTTTACTATGTATACAATATTTAAATCCATACAATGAGTTTATATTAAAAATAATAGAAATTCAATTACAATAAGATTAAATTTTAATATATAATAAAGGTATTGAATTTTGTGAATGAGGAGTGACAGTATAAATGATTTCAGAATATATTTATCTAATGATTATATCTATGGTTCCTATAATTGAGCTTAGAGGTGCTATACCTATTGGAATAGTTAAGAACCTTAATCCATTATATGTGTACATAGCATGTGTTATAGGAGCTATAATTCCAGCTCCGTTTTTGATAATGTTTTTTAAGGATTTACTTAAGTGGCTTAAGAAGAACCGATATTTTAAAAAGCTTGGAGATTTCTTAGATAATAAGGTAAATAAGAATAGTGACAAAATAATGAGAAGAAAATTATTGGGCATAATACTATTTGTTGGAATACCTCTTCCGACTACGGGAACATGGACAGCAGCCATGGTTGCCTCTGTTTTCAACATGAGGATTAAAGATGCTGTACTGGGAATTGTTATAGGTAATATATTATCTGGAATAATAGTTTCATTTATTACATTAACTTTTACTTAAATAATGATTGACAAATAAATTTCAAAATAGTATTATGAACTAAGTCAGTTAATTGAATAGAATCTTAATACCTTATTAAGAGAGGTGGAGGGAATAGGCCCGATGAAACCCAGCAACCATCCAGTAATGGAAAATGGTGCTAATTCCTACAAGGCGAAGCTTTGGAAGATGAGGTCTAATTTAAATATAAATTAGTTTCTTCTTTGCGGAAGAAACTTTTTTTATTATAAAAGAATATAATCCAGAAGCTATTAAGTTCTTATCTATAGATTTAATGGCATAGAGTTTTAGAATTTATAGCTTTAGGGCAAAATATATAAATAAAAAATTGGAGGTATTAAAATGGCTAAAAGATTATTTACATCAGAATCAGTTACAGAGGGGCATCCAGATAAAATATGTGACCAAATATCGGATTCAATATTAGATGCATTACTTGAGAAAGATCCTAATTCAAGAGTTGCTTGTGAGACATCAGTTACTACAGGACTTGTTTTAATATCAGGTGAAATATCTACAAATGCTTATGTTGATATTCAAAAAGTTGTTAGAAATAGAATTAAAGAAATAGGTTATGATAGAGCTAAATATGGATTCGATGGAGATACTTGTGCAGTACTTCTTGCTATAGATGAGCAGTCTTCAGATATTGCCATGGGAGTTGATGAAGCACTAGAGAGTAAAGAAGGAAAGATGAAAGATGAAGTTGAAGCAGTAGGAGCAGGAGACCAAGGCATAATGTTTGGATTTGCTTGTGATGAGACAGAAGAATTAATGCCTATGCCTATATCTTTATCTCACAAATTATCAAGAAGATTATCAGAAGTCAGAAAAAATAAAACTTTAGGTTACTTAAGACCAGATGGTAAAACTCAGGTTACAGTTGAGTATGATGGAGATAAGGTTGTAAGAATAGATACTGTTTTAATATCAACTCAACATAGTCCTGATGTGACTAGAGAGCAAATAGAGAAAGACTTAATAGAGCATGTTATAAACCCTGTTATACCAGAAGAATTATTAGTTGATACTAGAATATTAGTTAATCCAACAGGAAGATTCGTTATAGGAGGACCTTGTGGAGATGCAGGTCTTACAGGAAGAAAGATAATAGTAGATACTTATGGTGGATACTCAAGACACGGTGGTGGAGCATTCTCAGGAAAAGATGCTACTAAGGTTGATAGATCAGCAGCTTATGCAGCAAGATATGTTGCTAAGAACATAGTTGCAGCAGGACTTGCTAAAAAATGTGAATTAGAACTAGCTTATGCAATAGGAGTTGCAGAGCCTGTATCTATAATGGTTGAAACATTTGGAACTGGTAAAGTTTCGGAAGAAATACTAGTAGAGCTTGTTAAAAAGCACTTTGACTTAAGACCAGGAGCTATAATAAGAGATTTAGATCTTAAAAAGCCTGTATTCAGACATACAGCAGCTTATGGACACTTCGGAAGAACTGATTTTGACTTTGCTTGGGAGAGAACTGATAAGGCTGAAATACTTAAAAAAGAAGCATTACAATAATATAATTGTTTTATGAAAGAGGCTTGAATAAGCCTCTTTTATTTTTATATGCTTAACCCAAAAATAAGGGTATTAAAATAATTCTTTCTTAGATTATATGTGGGTTATCAAAACTATCTATAAAAATAACGCAAATACAACGATATTTTGAATATAACTAAGCTTTTATCTTATTAACAATCCTAAAATTTACGAACTCCCCTACGGTCAGACACGCAAATTTCTTAACGTATTATTAAACGCTAAAAACTAAGTTATATTAGTCAAAATATCTAAAAATATTTACTAACATTTTTATAGACAGTTTTGAGTATTAATACTTATATCATAAATTCAACCCTACCCCTCTATTAAAATAAAAAAAAATTTTTGCTTAAATACATGAATTTTATTTTGTGTAACATATCTATAAATACAAGATTATAGAATTAAAATTTATGGATAACATGATAAATAAAGAAAGTAAAATATTAAAGCGTGAATTTTTTGATATAATAGTAGTATTATAACTGTTTAGGAGTAGATGCTATGGAGAAAATAAAGGGAATGGTAGTTGAGATTGTATTTAAAAACGATGATAATGGATATACAGTAGCCGCCCTTGAACACTCAAATGATGAAGTTACAATAGTAGGATGTATGCCTACTATAACAGTAGGTGAGACTATTGAACTTGATGGAAAGTGGATAAATCATAAAATGTATGGACCACAGTTTGAAGTGAGTTCATTTATTCCTTGTACACCTGAATCTGAGGAAGGAATATACATATATTTATCATCAGGAATGATAAAAGGTATAGGCCCTAAAATGGCTAGGAAAATAGTAGAGACATTTGGACTAAATACACTGGATATAATACAAATGAATCCCGAAAAACTGACTCGAGTTGATGGAATAGGAAAGAAAAAGGCTGAAACAATAGGAAAGAGCTTTCAAGATAATAGAGAACTTAGAAACTTAATAATAAATTTATCAAAGTATGGGATAACGCCTAATTACTGCCTAAAAATATATAAAAAATATAAAAATAAATCTATTCAGATAGTAGAGACAAATCCATATAAACTAGCAGAAGATATAAGAGGGATAGGATTTAAGCTTGCTGATAATATAGCAACAAAAATGGGTATTGATCCTTATTCAAAAGATAGAATATCGCAAGGTATAATATATACACTAACTCAAAGTTTAAGTGAAGGACATACCTACTTGCCTAAGAGTAAACTGATAAAAGAAGCTTCCAAATTACTCGAAATAGAAGATGAATACATAAAAGATATTGTATTTAAGCTTGCACTAGATCAAAAAATTCAAATAGAAAAGGGTCCTGTAGAAGACAATATATATTTGATTCCATATTATATAGCCGAAAACGGAGTTTGCAAGAAATTAATAGAGATTTCTCAATATGAATTCGATGACTTAAAGTTAGATATAAATAAAGAAATATATTCAATAGAAAAAGAAGACAATATAACTCTTGCGAAAAATCAAAAAGAAGCAGTAACGCAAGCTTTGCAAAAAGGAGTTTTGGTAGTAACTGGAGGTCCTGGAACTGGAAAGACTACTACAATAAATACTATAATAAAGATATTTGAAAACTTAAAAATGAATATATATTTAGCAGCACCAACTGGAAGAGCTGCAAAGAGAATGAGCGAGACAACTGGCAAAGAAGCTAAGACAATACATAGACTACTTGAAATGGGGTACTCATCAGAAGATGAAGAACTAATATTTATGAAGAGTGAAGATGATCAACTTGATGCAGATGTTGTTATAATAGATGAGGTATCTATGGTAGATATTTTACTTATGTATAACCTTCTTAAAGCTATAAAAGCTGGAACAAGAGTGATTTTAGTGGGTGATTCGGACCAGCTTCCATCAGTTGGAGCGGGAAATGTATTAAAGGACATAATAGATTCTAATATAATAAAGGTTGTAAAGCTTAACGAAATATTTAGACAAGCAAAAGAAAGTATGATAGTAGTTAATGCACATAAAATAAATAAGGGTGAAAAATTAGATCTTAACGTAAAGGGTAAGGATTTTTACTTTATTCCAAAGTATGAAAAAGAAGATATATTAAAAGAAATAGTAACTCTAGCACATAAAAGACTTCCTGACTATTATAAAATAGATAATTTAAAAGACATACAAATATTGTCTCCTATGAGGAAGGGAGATATTGGAGTATTTAATTTGAATTTATGCCTTCAAAATGTTCTAAATCCAAATGACAAATTTAAAGTAGAAGAAAAGTTTCAGAAAAGGACATTTAGAGTAGGCGATAAAGTAATGCAAATAAAAAATAATTATACAAAGAAATGGAAAAATGATGATGAGACAAAAGATGGTGAAGGCGTATATAATGGAGATATAGGATATATATATCATATAGATAAAGAAGAAAAAATAGTATATATATTATTTGATGAATATAAAATTGCACAATACGATTATAATGAACTAGATGAAATAGATCATAGTTTTTGTACTACAATACATAAAAGTCAAGGAAGTGAATTTCCTGTAGTAATAATACCTATAACATGGGCTCCTCCTATGCTTTTAACTAGAAATCTTTTATATACAGCGGTTACAAGAGCTAAAGAATTAGTAGTTTTAGTTGGAGATATTAAATACTTGGACTATATGGTTAAGAATAATAAAATATATGATAGATACTCAAACCTTAATATTAAGCTTTCGAGATTTAAAGATGAAGGATTATTAGTAGAATGATAAGTGATTTTATAGATTATATATACCCTAGAAATATAAAATGTATATTATGTAAAAATCCAATAGCAAAGAATAACTCGTACTCTCTTTGTAAAGATTGTTTTTATAAATTAAACTTTATAAATAACGGATGCTTAATTTGTGGGAAACCATTAACTGATTTTTATAAAAAAAATATATGTTCAAATTGTGAAACTAATGAATATATTTTTACAAGAGCTTTATCGTGTGTTGAATACGATGACAATATTCATAAACTTATATATTCGCTAAAATATGGAGCAAAAACTTATCTAGCATATAATATTGCTGAAATTATGAATGATAAGTTAAAATATGAAGGTATAGACTTTGATTATATTATACCTGTACCACTTCATAAGAAAAGGTTGAGAAAAAGAGGATATAATCAATCACTGCTTATATCTAAACAATTATCAAAAATTAATAAAAAAGAAGTATTAGATATAGTTATTAGGAATAAGAATACTCAATTTTTATCAAAGTTGTCCAAGAAAGAAAGAATAAAAAAACTAAAAAATATATTTACCTTAGATGAAAATACGAATAAAATATATAAAAAAGATTTATTAATAGTCGATGATATATTTACAACAGGTACTACAGTTAATGAAATATCTAAAAAATTATTAAATTCTGGAGCGAATAGAATATATGTAATTACATTTGCAACAGGTAAAAATATATATTAAAAAGGAGGAATATTAAATGAATCTTATAAATTGCAAAGAATGCGGTAGAATGTTTGGAAGTCAAAATGGAGAACTTTATTGTTCTAAATGCAGAGTTGATGATAATGCTGATTTTAAAAAAGTAAGAGAGTATTTATATGATAATCCAGGTGCAACTGTTCAAGAGGTTGCAGAGGAAACTGGAGTATCAGAAACACTTATAATAAAATTTTTAAAACAAGAAAGAATAGAAATAATTGAAGATGGAAATGCTATACTTTTATGTGAAAGATGTGGAAAAAGCATAAGGTCAGGTAGATATTGTGAAGTCTGTAAGGCGGAAATAAAAAAAGAACTTGCCCAAGCAGCTAAATCATTACATGAAAGCAAAGGACCTAAAGTTAAATATCATTCTCATAATAATAAATAAAAATTTATATAAAGAAAACACTCCTTTTAGTCGATAATAGTAGCATAAGATTAATCAAGGGGTGTTTTTTTATGAAAATAAATGGTGTTAATAACATACAAAAAGTTATGAATGCATATAAAACTAATAAAACTCAAAATGTAAATAAACTTTCTTTAAAAGAAGACAAAATAGAGATATCTCAAAAGGGTAAAGAATATAAATTTGCAATGGATTCATTAAAAAATGTTGAAGATATAAGACAAGACAAGGTAAATGATATAAAAATAAGAATAGAAAATGGAACTTATACAATCGATAAGGATAAGCTTGCAAAATCTATGATAAAAGAAGATTTGAATTGGAGAGGTTAATATGAGATCGATAGACTCATTTATACAAGTTTTAAATGAAGAATTACTTATTAACAAAAGTCTTTTAGAAATATCTATAAAAAAGAAGGACCTTATAATAAATAATAATGCGAAAGAACTGTCTAGCTTGATGATAAAAGAACAGAATTATGTTAAGAGAATAATAGAACTTGAAAAGTTAAGAGCGGGACTTACTCTTAATATACAAAAAGAACTTGGCATAGAAAAAATAGATAATATAAAAGAAGTTATAAAAGGTATAGATAAAGAAAAAAGTGTAGAAGTGGATTCTATAGCTAATGAGCTAAGATCGGTATTAAAAGAGCTTGATCATAACAATAGCCTCAATAACAAGCTTTTAGATATTACACTTGAATACTTAGACCTTAATATAAATCTTTTAACATCAAGGGCGGAACCAAAAATATATGGAAAATCTGCAAATGAACAAAAAAATAAAGGTAATAATTTTTTTGATACAAAGTATTAAAAGGAAGGTGTAGTTATGTCTAGTTTTTTCGGATTAAATATAGCAAAATCAGGATTATTTGCAGCTCAAAAATCATTAAATACTGTTGCTCATAATATATCAAATGCAAATACTCGTGGATATAGCAGACAAAGAGTAGAATTAATAGAGAGTAATCCTTTAAGCTCTCCAGGTGGATCGGGAATGATAGGAACTGGAGTAGACTCAAAGCATGTTACTCAAATAAGAAATGAATTCTTAGATATAAAATACAGAGGTGAAAATACAGTATACGGACAATGGGATTGTAGAAGTAAATCTCTTGAAGAAATAGAAGCAATAATGAATGAACCGGGAGATAGTGGAATAAGAAAGGTTATGGATGATTTTTTTAGTTCATTTGAAGAATTATCAAAAAATTCCTCATCAATAACAACTAGAACAGTGGTTAGAGAAAGAGCTATAGCATTCACTAATTCAATAAATCATATGCACTCCCAATTTGAAAACATGTTAAAAGATGCAGATTCAACTATAGAATATACAGTAAATCAAATAAATGGTTATGCAAATGATATAGCGCGTCTTAATGATCAGATATATCAAGCTGAAATGGGAGGTTCTAATGCGAATGATTTAAGGGACCAAAGAAATGTTCTATTAGATGACTTATCAGAACTTGTAGATGTAGAGATAACTGAAGTTAGTCAAGGAAATGATAATCTTTCTAAAAAAATGAGAATAGCTATAAATGGACAACCACTAGTAGCTCACGACAAAGTAGATCCTATTATTATTCAAAAACAGCCTCATAAATATAAAGATGAATTAGGCATAGAATTTGATGTTAGAAATATAGCTTTTAAATCAGGATCGCCTATTAATACAGATAATATAAAAGGAATTTTAAAAGCTCAAATAGATATGAGAGACAATCTTAATGATGTAGACGGAGCTAAAGGAATACCTTATTACATGAAAAAATTAGATGAATTCGTAAATAGATTCGCAGCAGAACTTGATGTTCAACACTTTGCAGGATATGGACTAGACTCAGCTGGAACGGGGAATCTATTCTTTAAAGATAGAGACATATCTAAAGATACAAGTGATACTAGTTTATTTACTGTAAATGAAAAATTAGGACTTAATCAAATACATGATCCTAGTATGAGAACACCTGCTGAAATTAATGGATCTAAGATTGATTTAACTAAAAATTTAGATGGTACACCACCTATTTCAGGGGATGAAAAAGTAACTATAAATGTAGATGGAGAAAACTATGTAATAGATAACACAGCGTTAAAAACCTTAAATGGAACTCAAGATAAAAATAAGGTCAAAGAAATATTTGAAAATGCTACAATTGTTATGACTCCGCCAACTGTACCACCTAGTACCAAAAAGCTGAGTGAGGTAGCAAATATAGTGGTAAACGATAATGGTGGAATATCTATAAAATCAAAGTCTATAGGATCAACATCATCTGTTAAAGTGACTATAGAAGGAACTGATGCTGATAAGGTAGAAGAAGCTATAGGGATGAAATCTACACCAACTGCTATAAATGGAACAGATTCACCAATAATAGCAAACTCTATAAAAGACTACATACAAAAACAAAAAGAAGCAGGAAAAACAGAGAGTGAAGCTATAGAAAAGTGGGAAGATACATATAAAGGATATACTCTAGCATCTGATGATGAGGGAAATTGGTATGAAGTAGAGAAATTATCAGCTAAAGACCTACAAATATCATCAAAAATAGAGAATGATGTAGACTATATAGCAGTTGCAAAAAAACATACTGATGATGGTAAAGGTATAGCAGGAGATAATTCTAATATAAATGCTATTTGGGATTTAAGACATGATGATGGTATGTTTACATGGGGTTCTCCAGATGATTTTATTAAGTCATTAGTTTCAAATCTTGGAGTAGAATCACAGGAGGCCCAGAGGATGGTTAGTAATCAAGCAGTTCTTGTTAGTCAAATAGATAATACAAGACAATCTATATCTGGAGTATCTATAGATGAAGAAATGTCTAATATGATTAAATTCCAACATGCATATAATGCTTCGGCTAGAATGATAACTGCAGTTGATGAAATGATAGATGTTATAGTTAATAGAATGGGAAAAGTAGGTATGTAGGGGGTAATATAATATGAGAGTAACCAACTCTATGATGGTAAATAGAATGATGATGAATATGAATAGAAATTTAAATAAGATGGACAAGCTGTATGAAAATTACTCTACAGGAAAGAAGATACACAGACCTTCTGATGATCCTGTAACTGTAGCTAGAAGCCTTAAACTACATACTGATATAGCGGAAAATGAACAATTTAAGAAAAATATAAACGATGCTTATTCAATGTTAGATAAAACAGAAACATCTCTTAATGAATTAAATTCTGTATTATTGAGAGTAAGAGAACTTACAGCACAAGCATCAAATGGAGTTTTAACAAAAGAGGATACCATAAATATTAAAGCTGAAATAGATCAACTTAAAGAGCAGATAACTAAAATATCTAATGATACATACGTTGGGAGACATATATACTCAGGTTACAAAACAGATAAACCATATATGAATGAAAATGGAAGCTATAATTTAAATATGGAAAAACAAATAAAAACAGATAATTTGAAGTTTCCTCTAACAATAGATGCAACTAATAATACATTTGAAATGGATATAGCTGGACTTAAAGGTGAAGATGGAATTAAGTATACAGGCAAATATGAAGTTAAATTAAATCCTACAACGTACTCTAGTATAGAGGACCTTCAGCAAGAAATAGAGACTAAATTAAATTCATCTATAGGAAGTAAAGGAATAACGAGTATAACAGGTCCTACAACAGGGAACTCTAAAATATCAGCAGGAGAATCTGTAGAAATAAAATTTGATAAGGAACTAGATTCTTCAAGTGAGAATATAATCCAATCTAAAATAGACAAATTGTTTGGAGCAGGAAAGGCAATTGTAAAAATAGACGCTACAGACGCAAGCAAGATTACTATAACTGCTAATTCAGGAGAAGAGTTAGATTTAACTAATGGAAAAGATATATTGTTCAAGGAACATGAATTAAATTTTGAAGATGGAACTAACAACTTAGAAAGTATAGGCATAAGACTTATGAATGCAAAAACTACTATTGGAGATGAAGATAATAACAGTTACTTTAAAGTAAACATAGACAATAAAAGCCTTGTAATCGAAAATAGGAATATGCAAGACGACCAAAAATTTGCATTAAAAATAGATAGCAAAGAACTTAAAGATCAATTAGCTCTTGAAAAATTAAATATAGCTGAAAGCAATGAAAAAGTGAAATACAATATAGGAGTATCTGCTGATTTGGAGATAAATGTAAGGGGAGATCAAGTATTTGGAGCAGTTCTTGATACTGATGATGATGGTATAGGAGATAAAACCCTTATGGACACTATGAATGATCTTATAAGTTATCTTGAAAATGGAGATACAGACAAAATATCTGGAATATTAGATGAAGTAGATGGACATAGAGAAAATATATCCATGTTAAAGAGTGAAATAGGGGCTAGAACAAATACAGCAGAAACAATAAAAAATAGAATAGAACAAACAGAAGTTAACTTCACAAAGCTGCTATCGGAGACAGAGGATACAGATATGGCAGAAGTATCTATGCAGTTTATGACTATGCAAAGCATATATCAAGCATCTCTTAATGTAGGAGCAAAGATTATACAACCAACACTTGTAGATTTTGTAAGATAAATTAATCCCTAAATACTATTTTTAGTATTTAGGGATTCTTAATAACTATATAGTGTTTTAGCGAAAAATGATATTCATTGAAATAATGCTACTTAGTCACGTTTTATAAAACTAATAGATTATGCTTTATAAAATATCCTAAAATTTCTTAAACTCCCTATGGTCAGACAAAGAAGTTTCTTAATGGGTATTTTAACAGCATAATCTAAGTTTTATTGAAAAATACTAACAAAAAAGTAGCTAACATTTCAACGAGCATGATTTTTTTAGATATAGTATTCTTATAATTATGTTAAACCACAAGAATTAGAAATATTAACCATACATTATCATAAAGAAAATTTTAAAAAATAAATTTCGGACGAGGTGATTTGATTGAAACTAAGTACTAAGTATTTTGGTGAAATTGATATAGATGATAGTGAAATAATAAACTTTGAAGGCGGAATGCCTGGGTTTGAATATTTGACTAAATTCATAATAATAAGAGAAGAAGGATCAGCTATAGATTACCTTCAAAGTATAAAAGAAGACATAACTTTTCCTATAATAAACCCATTTTTAGTAAATAAAGAGTATGAATTTAAAATACCTGATAATACTATAAAAAAGCTAGATATAGAAAAACAAGAAGATGTAGAGGTATATACAATAGTTGTTATACCAGAAAATATAAAAGAGATGAGAACGAATCTTCAAGGCCCTATTATTATAAATAATAAATCTAAAAAAGGAAAACAATTAATATTAGATGAAAGATATCCTTTAAGATATATGATATTTGAAAAGGTAGGTGAGTAGTATGCTCATACTTGGAAGAAAATTAGATGAAAGTATAATAATAGATGAAAATATAGAAATAAAAATAATTGGAATATCTGAAGGAAAAGTTAAAATAGGTATAGATGCTCCTAAAGATATTCAAATACTTAGAAAAGAAGTTAAAGAAGCTGTAGTTAATGAAAACAAGCAAGCGATTAAAGAGATAAATATTGATATGCTAAGAAACTTAAATAAAAAGTAAAAAAATTTCAAAAAAACTATAAAGTATTTCAAATAATATTCGATATATAATTTGTAGATAACAATCTATAAAATACATAATTAAAGCAAGGATGCTTTATTAAATTCAAGGAGGAATTTATTATGATTATCAACCACAATATGAATGCAATGAATGCACACAGACAAATGGGTACAGCAACAAGAGCTCAAGGTAAATCTATTGAAAAATTATCTTCAGGACTTAGAATAAATAGAGCTGGAGATGACGCAGCAGGACTTGCTATATCTGAAAAAATGAGAGGACAAATTAGAGGACTTGATCAAGCTTCTAGAAACTCTCAAGATGGTATTTCGTTAATTCAAACAGCAGAAGGAGCTTTAAACGAGACTCATGCTATTCTTCAAAGAATGAGAGAACTTGCTGTACAATCATCAAATGACACAAATGTAACAGCAGATAGAGCTGCATTAAACGATGAATTAACTCAGTTAAAATCGGAAATAGACAGAATAGGAAATAACACACAATTCAATGAACAAGATGTATTAAAAGCTGACTTCAGTGCTAAACTTCAAGTAGGAGCTAATAAAGGTCAAGCTATTACATTATCTTGGAAAAAGCAATTAAAGACTGCTTTAGGAGAAAATGGTGTAGATATAAGTGCTCAAACAGTAACTACAAAAGCTGGGGCTTCTGCTGCTATAGAAAAAATTAACAGTGCTATTGTATCTGTATCTAAATCAAGATCTAAGATGGGTGCACTACAAAACAGATTAGAGCATACTATATCAAATCTTAATAATGCATCTGAAAACTTACAAGGTGCAGAATCAAGAATAAGAGATGTAGATATGGCTAAGGAAATGATGGCTCAAAGCAAGCAAAATATTTTATCACAAGCTTCTCAAGCAATGCTTGCTCAAGCAAATCAACAACCACAAGGAGTACTTCAATTACTAAGATAATTTCAAATGAGCTAAATAATAAATCTCCGAGAATATCTCGGGGATTTATTATTTTAAAATGGGTATAATTTAAATTATAAATCCTTATGTTGAAAAGGAGCAAATTTTATGGATATTATAACAAAAGAATCTTTGAACAAGTTGAATGATTATAAATATGAAGAAGGAATTAAAATAGATTTTAGTAAAGATGAAAAAAGTATTAATAAATTTATTTCTTGCATTGGCAAAATAAACATAGATACATTAATTATTGTTTTTGGATTAGGTACAGGAGAACACATACTTAAATTGATGGATAATATTGGTAAATTCAACAACGTATTAATTATAGAACCTGATATCAGGATATTTAATGCATTCTGCAAATTAGAATATGCAAATCAAATATTAGAAGATAAAAGAATTTCTTTATTTTTATTTGATGAAAAAAGTTTAGAAGATACTTTAATTTATTTTATATCCGAAAGTCAATATGATAATTTAATTTATTTAGACTATGGAAATTATGTTGATTTATACATAGATGAATATAAATTTTTTTTAAAATCGCTTAAAAATGCTTTGTTTTTACAAAAAACAAATGTAATTACAGAGAAAGTTCATAAAGATAATTTTTTTAAAGCCTATATAAATAATATAAAGCATATAACAAGAAGTCAATCTATAAACTTTTTTAAAGATACATTAAAAGGATTGCCAGCCATAATTGTTTCAGCAGGACCATCTCTAGAAAAAAATATAGATAGATTAAAATATATAAAGGACGATTTTGTAATAATATGCGCCAATAGAACCTTTAGTTCTTTAATTGAAAGAGGAATCAAACCAAATTTTGTTTGTTCAATTGATTGCAAAGACGGAATTTATGAAATGATGAAAACTAACATTAATTCAGATGTACCTTTAGTTTTTACAGAAACATCTAATATAAAATTGATGAATGAATATAAAGGAAAGAAAATATTTTTCAAAAATGCTGCTATAGATACTATGGTAGATAGATTGATAAATACTAAGATAGATAGCTTATATGCAGGAGGTTCGGTTGCACATACTTGTACAGATTTTGCTGTTCATTTAGGTTGCAATCCAGTAATATTTATAGGGCAAGACTTTGCATATACTAATAAAAAACAATATGCATCTATGACAAAGACAGAAATAGATATAGAATATAATGAGTTTATTGAAGTAGAAGATATAAATGGAGAAAAAGTTCTAACAACTTATTTTTTGGATAATTTCAGAAAACTAATGGAAGATTATATTCATAAAACCAAAGATGTTTTATTTATAAACAGTACCGAGGGCGGTGCAAATATAAATGGGACAAAAGTAATGGATTTAAAAAATGCATTAAACCAATATAAAAAAGATTTAACCATAGGGAACAAAATTTTCAATACATTAGAAAAAAAAAATAATATAGATAAAAATTTGGTGAAATTAAATTTATATAAAATTTTGGATGAATTAACTTATCTTAAAAATAGATTGAATGAAGGATTAGAATACTGTAAAGAAATATTACAAAATGAAGATACAGTTTTTATAAAAAATCTTCTTTTAAATATATATAAAATTAATAATGAAATAGAAAATAAAGAAGAATTAGATTTTATTAATTTTTTGACATTAGATGTGTTTAATGATGCAGCAAAAAAATTCAGATATATAGAAGAAAAAGATGAAAATAGTTTAGAAGGTACAAAAAAATTAATAATAGGTTTTGAATATTTATATAGAAATTTACTAATTGAAATAGAGAAATCAATTCCTTTAATAAAAGTATGTATAAAAGAAGTTAAATAATATAAATAATGGCTATATGAAAAATTTTCCACTAGGAGGAAAGAATAATGAATAAACCATTTATTCAAATAGGAGATAGAAAAATAGGAGAAAACTATAAACCTTTAGTTATTGCTGAAATAGGTATCAATCATGAAGGTAGTTTGGAAGTTGCAAAAAAAATGGTAGATTCAGCTTATAGTTCGGGAGCAGAAGTTATTAAACATCAAACTCATATAGTAGAAGACGAAATGAGCAAGGAGGCTAAAAAGGTTATTCCAGGTAATACAGATGTATCTATTTATGAAGTCATGGAAAGATGTGCATTAAATAAAGAAGATGAAACTGCATTAAAAGAATATGTAGAATCTAAAGGAATGATTTATCTAAGTACACCGTTTTCAAGGGCAGCTGCAGATAGGCTTGAACAAATGGGAGTGCTGGCGTATAAAATTGGATCAGGGGAATGTAATAATTATCCTTTGATTGAGCATATAGCTTCATTTGGTAAGCCTATGATCGTATCAACAGGAATGAATAATATTGAAAGTATAAGAAAAACAGTTGATATTTTAGAAAAGCATAATATTCAATATGCATTAATGCATACTACTAATTTATATCCAACTCCTTCACATCTAGTAAGGCTTGGAGGAATGCAGGAATTAAAAGAATCTTTTCAAAATGCAGTAATTGGATTATCTGATCATACAGTTAATAACAATTCTTGTTTGGCGGCAGTTGCTTTAGGTGCTTCTATTTTAGAAAGACATTTTACTGATTCTAAAGATAGACAGGGTCCTGATATTATATGTTCTATGACTCCGATAGAGCTAAAAGATTTGATTCAAGGAAGTTTTGAAATTTCACAAATGAGAGGCGGCAAAAAAGAAGCAGCAAAAGAAGAGCAAGTAACGATAGATTTTGCTTTTGCTACTGTAGTAACAATTGATAATATTAAAAAAGGAGAAGTTTTAACAAAAGAAAACATTTGGGTAAAGAGACCAGGAACGGGAGAAATAAAAGCAGAGCATTATAATTCTTTATTGGGTAAACGAGTAAAAAATGATATTTTTAATGATCAACACTTAAAGTGGGAAGATATACAAGGATAATAATAGGGAGTAAACTTATGAAAAGAATATTGTTTCTTACAGGTACTAGAGCCGATTATGGTAAAATAAAGTCTTTGATGAGACGAGTTGAACAAAATAGTGAATTTGAATTAAATATATTTATTACTGGAATGCATATGTTATCTAAATATGGATCTACTTGGAAAGAATTAAAAAAAGATGGATTTAAAAACATATATAGGTTTATAAATCAAAAAGAAAATTCACATATGGATATAGCTTTAAGTAATACTATTATAGGTTTAAGCAACTATGTACACGAGCTAAAGCCAGATATTATAGTAGTCCATGGTGATAGATTAGAAGCACTTGCAGGAGCTATTGTAGGTGCTTTTAATAATATCAAAGTAGTTCATATAGAAGGTGGAGAAATATCAGGCACAATAGATGAATCGATAAGACATGCAGTAACTAAATTTTCACATATACATATGGTGAGTAACGAAGAAGCTAAGAAGAGAATTATTCAATTAGGAGAGAAAGAAGATAGTGTTTTTGTTATTGGCTCACCAGATGTAGATATAATGATTTCGGATAACCTTCCATCTTTAGAACAAGTCAAGGAAAGATATGAAATAGATTTTGAAAATTATTCTATATTAATGTACCATCCAGTTACTACAGAACTTGAAAAATTAAAAGAAAATGTTACAAACTTAATAGATGCTGTAAAGAAATCTAATAAAAATTATATTGTAATTTATCCTAATAATGATGAGGGTAGTGAGATTATACTAAATGAATATAAACAGATTGAATATAATTGTAATTTCAGAATATTTCCTTCTATAAGATTTGAATATTTTTTAACATTATTAAAGCATTGTGATTTTATGATTGGAAATTCTAGTGCGGGAGTAAGAGAAACTGGGGTATATGGTATACCTTCTATAGATGTTGGAAATAGACAACGTGGAAGATATGATATTAATAAGCTAAACAATATATTTCATGTTAATGAAAATAAAAATGAAATAGTACAAGCTATTGAGAAAATAGAAAAAACAGAAGTAATTCAAAACAAAGTTTTTGGCTACGGAGAAAGTGATAAAAAGTTCATAGAAATATTACAAGGTGAAAAGATATGGAATTTACAGATTCAGAAGAAATTTATTGATATTGAATACTAAGGAGATAGAACATATGTATAAAGGAAAAACATTTTTAGGAATTATTCCAGCTAGAGGTGGAAGTAAAGGAATTCCTAGGAAAAATATAGTGAATATAAATGGGAAGCCACTTATACAATATACTATTGATGAATCAAAAAATTCAAAATACCTAGATAGAATAGTTGTTTCAACAGATGATGATGAAATTGCAGATATATCAAAGAAATGTGGGGCAGAAGTTCCAGTTTTGAGACCTAAAGAACTAGCTACAGACAAGGCTAAAACAATAGACGCCGTAATTTATACTATAGAAAAATTAAAGAATCATAATAGTGAGTATGACTATGTAGTTTTATTACAACCTACACAACCTTTAAAAAAAAGCTGGCATATAGACGAAGCAATCGTGAAAATAGTTGATAGTGATAGAGAAAGTTTGGTAAGTATTTCTAAAGCAAAAGAACATCCAATTCTGATGAGAACTTTAGAAGACAATGGTGAAGTGAAAAAATTGATAAAAGTAAATAGCACTATTAGAAGACAAGATTTTCCATTAGTTTATAAAGTAAATGGAGCGATATATATTAATAAGATAAATGATAATTTTACTAAAGATATAAGTCTAAATGATAATAAATTAGCTTACATTATGGATGAAAAATATGATTTAGATATTGATGAACCTATTGATCTGAAAAAATTCGAACTTTGCTGTTCGTTAAATAGTTTATAAATGAAATATATTGATTTGTTTAAAGAAGAATTTAATTAAAAAGTAATTTTTAATAAAAAACAAAGACGATAACATTAATGTAATTACATATTGACTAGGGGGGATTGTATGAATATAAGCTTATGCATGATTGTAAAAGATGAAGAAATGAATTTAAAAAAGTGCTTACAAAGTGTAGTATCTTTTGTAGATGAAATTATTATTGTAGACACAGGATCAACTGATAAGACAAAGGATATAGCTAAGGATTTCACAGAAAAAATTTACGATTTTGATTGGTGTAATGATTTTGCAAAAGCTAGAAATTTTTCATTAGAAAAAGCAAATAATGACTGGATATTAGTTTTAGATGCAGATGAAGTAGTTGCTGATTTTAAGAAGAAAGAATTAGCTAAATATATAGGGGGTAATGATAGGACTGTAGGGAGAATAAAAAGAATAAATATTTTTGAAGATAACATCGGAAGTAAGAGGTATATAGAAAGAGTAAATAGAGTATTTAATAAAAAACATTATCATTACGAAGGAATTATTCATGAGCAAATTATATCTAAAAATAAACAAAACTATAAAATTATAAATGTAGATATAATTGCAGATCATATTGGATATACGAAAGAAGTGATAAAAAATACAGATAAAATCAATAGAAATTTAAAATTATTGAAGGAAAGTATTAAAAAAAATGATAAAGATCCTTATTTATATTATCAATTAGGAAAAACATATTATATGGATAAAAGATATGAAGATGCTTATGGTAATTTTGTTAAAGCATTAAATTTAGATATAGATACAAAGTATGAATATGTACAGGATTTGGTTGAGTCATATGGACATGCTTTAATCAACACAGAAAGATATAAAAAAGCTTTAGAACTTGAAACATATGATTATTTCTATAAAGAAATAATAGATTACAAATTTCTAATGGGATTAATTTATATGAATAACGGATTATTTGAAAAATCGGTGAATAGTTTTATATCTTGTATAGGAGATAAAGAAGGAAAAATAGAAGGGCTTAATTCTTATTTAGCTTATTATAATATAGGAGTAATCTATGAATGTTTGGGATTTATAGAAGAAGGAATTTATTATTATCAAAAATGTGAAAATTATGAACCAGCTAAAAAAAGAATTGATAATTTAAAGTAAACTAAAGGGGATAAAATAAATGATAAGAAAAATGACGTTGAAACCACATAATATAAGAAATTTTTCGTGCATAGGACCAGAGTGTGAAGAACACTGCTGTTATGGCTGGGGAATTTCTATTGATAAAAAAACGTATGAAAAATATAAAAGTGTTAAACAGGCTGATCTAAAGGATTTGATGAAGAAAAATATAAAGCGTAGCGGCGATAAAAAAAATAAACAAAACTATGCATTTATAAAAAAAGATGAAAGTAAATTATGCCCTTTTTTAAATGAAGAGAGACTATGTAATATTCATAAACAATTAGGAGAAGAATATCTTTCAAATACGTGTAGAACTTATCCAAGAAATTATAATATTGTAGATTATGATTTGGAAATATCATTGCTACTTTCTTGCCCAGAAGCAGCAAGATGCATTCTTTTAAATGAAAACAAAATGGAATTTGATAAAGAAGAAGATGTGATTTCGTTACAAACTTATGCAGGAACAGCAATATATCCTATGGATTTGGCACAAGAGAAGGATTCTATAGAAAAGTACTTTTGGAATCTTAGAATATTTACAATAGAGGTTCTTCAAAATAGAGAATATTCATTATGGGAGAGATTAATTATTTTAGGGTTATTTTATGAGAAAGTACAGAAATACTTAGAAGAAGATAATATAGGAGAAATTATAAATTTAATTGATTATTATAAGGAATTACTTTCAAAAATGATGATAAAAGATTCATTGCAGACAATAACACCTAATTATATTGTTCAAATTAGATTGATGAAAACTATTAGCGAATTTAGAGAAAAACTTCCTATTATAAGTGAATCATATAAAGAATGTATAAATGAATTTGTAGAAGGGATTAAATATAGAGAGGATATAGATATTGAAGAAGTAATTAAAAATTATAATGAAGGAGTAGAATTATATTACAAACCATATGTTAAAGATTATGAATATATTTTTGAGAATTATTTAGTTCATTATGTATTTACTAATTTATTTCCACTAAATAATAACAATAATATTTTTGAAAAATATTGTATGATGGTTATTCATTATTCATTAATTAAAATGTATTTAATTGGTATGGGAAATTATCATAAAAAAATAAATAATGAAATTGTTATTAAGCTAATTTATTCTTTTACGAAAGAAATGGATCATAATAATGAATTGCTAGAAATAATTTCAAATGTATTAAAGAAGAATAATTATTTTACAATGGGATATATGGCGATTTTAATTAAAAATTAATTATTAAAGTAGAATTGGAGAGGTTATATTGAAAACAAGTATAATAATCTTAACATATAATAAATTAGATTATACTAAAAAATGTATTGAAAGTATAAGAAAATATACTAATAAAAATGATTATGAGCTTATTATTGTAGATAATAATTCAACAGATGAGACTGTAGGTTGGTTAAAGAAACAAGATGATATAAAGTTAATTTTAAATAAAGAAAATTTAGGATTTCCAAAAGGGTGTAATCAAGGTATACAAATATCTAAAGGGGATAATATACTTCTTTTAAATAATGATGTTGTAGTAACTCCAAATTGGCTTGTAAATCTGAAAACGGCATTATATAGTTCTGATGATATAGGAGCGGTAGGACCTGTATCTAATTCTTGTCCTTATTATCAAACTATTCCTACCGATTATAAAAATTTAGATGAAATGATTGAATTTGCAAAAAAATATAATCTTTCAAATGAAAACAAATGGGAAGAAAGACTAAAACTTATTGGATTTTGCATGTTAATAAAAAAAGAAATAATAAATAAAGTAGGTTTTTTAGATGAGATATTTACTCCAGGAAATTATGAAGATGATGATTATTCAATAAGAATAAAAAGAGCTGGATATAAGCTTATTTTATGTAAGGATACATTTATTCATCATTATGGAGGAACTTCTTTTAAAGTAAGTAAAGGATATAGTGAACTACTTAAAGATAATGAAATTAAGTTTAAGAAAAAATGGGGATTCACATCAAGAGAAAATATGAATATATATTTTGAACTTGTTGATTTAATTAATGAGGATAAAGAAAAAGATTTCAAGGTATTAGATATAGGGTCTGGATGTGGAGCAACTCTTTTATATTTAAAAAATAAATATAAAAATGCTAAAATTTATGGAATAGATAAAAATGAAAAAGCAATAAATAAAGCAAAAGATATTACAAAAACTTATATAGGAGATATAGAATCAATACACTTAGATTCAAACGAAAAATTTGATTATATAATTATGGGTGATTTAATTCAAAAATTAAAAAATCCTTTTGATACGTTAAATAAATTAAAACTATATTTAAAAAATAAAGGAAAAATATTAATTAGCATTCAAAATGATAAGTATATTGACAGAATATACGATAATATTTATGAAAACGAAAAAATAATAAAACAAAATATTCAAATAGAAGATTTATTAGTTCTTATACAAAAATGTGGATACAAAAACATTGATGGTACAAAGATAAAAGTTGATATAAGCGATGAACAGAAAAATATAATTTTTAATATAAAGGACAGCATTTCGCACATAAACAAAGAAGAACTTTTAATAAAAAAATATATTGTTTGTGCAGAAAAGGAAGAATATACAATGAATGAATATTTATTAAATATAGATAATGAAATTAATATTGAACAAAATATAATATCAATTTTAAATATTTTAAAAGAAAATCCAAAAGAAAAAGATAATTTATTACAGATTGTTGATAAAGAAATAAATAAGAAAGTTGAAATATTAAATATTATTGCTACAAAATGCTATGAAAATGAAATATATGACTGCGTTATTCCGCTTCTCCAAAGAGCTTTTGATTATGATAACAGTAATGAAGATATTTTAATTAATTTGGGATTAGTTCTTTATAATATAGGAGAATATGAACTTTCATTATTTTATTTAGAAAAGATAAACAATAAAACTGAAGAAATTATAAGTATAATTGAAGAAATAAATTCAAATGTTATCATTCCAAAACAAAATAAAGAAAGAAATTTAAAGTTTTTACTTAGAAGAATAGAAAATGATATAGAAGTAGAGGAAAGTATAAATAAAATTTTAAATGAAGTAATAAATAAAGAACTAGATTATGAAGAAATTATAGAAAGTATAACGACTAATATAATAGAAAAAGAAAAACTTTTAAATCTATTAGGTATAAAATGTTATGAAAATGAATTATACGACTGTATTATTCCATTTCTTGAAAAAGCTTATGAAATAAATAGTGAAAATATAGATACTATTTACAATTTAGGATGTGTGTTATATAACTTTGGTGAAAAGAAAGTGGCTCTTGAATATTTAGAAAAAATAGAAAATATAGATGATGAGATAGATATGTTTATACAAAGTATAAGGAAAATAGTATAAATCATTTTGTAATTGATATGAAAAACATATAGAAGAATATATAGAAAAATAAAGGGGAAATTTAATTATGAAATTAACAAGAAATTGCTTAGATCCATGGAGTAATGTCATGATTTATGCTAATGGAGATATTGCCTTATGTTGCGCTGCATCTTCTATAGATAATATATATAAATATAACTTAGAAGATTTAGATTTGAATAAAATTTTAAATAGTGATAAGGTTTTTGAATATAGAAATTCATTGTTGACCGGAAAATTAAAAGAAAGTTGTAAAAACTGTACACATAGAAATATGGTTTCTATTAAAAAATTAAAGGAAGAAATAGACAGGAGATATATGAATAATAAACAGGAAGATGAGGGGGATAATTCAACAGAGCATGCTTTCATAGAAATTACTCCAAAATGTAATTTTAGATGCATATATTGTTCACACAGCAATAAACAATTTAGAATAGGACAAGATATGGAGTATACGGTTTTAGATAAAGTTGTAGATCAGTTAGTAAAAAGGAATATAAAAGGATTAACAATGAATGGTTATGGAGAGACAACTACATATAGAGGGTGGCATAAAGTATGTAATAATATTATGAGTAAAATTCCTGAAATAAAGCTTAATCTAATTTCAAATTTTGGTAAGGAATTTAACGAAGATGAAATTGATACATTGTCTAGATTTAATCGAATATCAATTAGTTGTGATACATGCAATCCTAACCTTTATAAAAAATTGAGAAAAGGTGGAAAGCTAGAAAGTCTTATTTCAAATATTGAAAAAATAAAATCAAGATCTTTAGAGAAAAAAAGAAAAAGACCATATTTAGCATTTAGTTGTGTTGTATCAAATTTGAATATTAATGAGCTTATAGATTTTGTGAATTTTGGAATTGAAATAGGAATAGATGCTTTTGAGTTTTGCAATTTAGTTATAGTTCATGGGTCAACAGGAGAAAAAGAGTTATGCAAAATATCAGACCTTACAGATGCTGAGAAGCTTAGAGCAAGGGACACTCTTTTAAAAGTAAAAGAAAAACTAAATAAAAATAAAAAAGGGTGTTATTTTTCAGGTGACTTATATTATCTTTTAGATAAAAAGTGTAGAGAGTTCACTTTTCATGATTTTATGCCTAATAATGAAGATATAGTATATAAAGAAATTTTTATGAACAACCCAAAAGGGTCACAAGAAGTTCATTTAGAACGTTTTTATGAAGGGTTGGATGTTTATTATGGCATTTTTATAAAAACTGGATATGAGCTTCATGTTAATCTTCCAAAAGGACTTTATAAAATGAAGTATAGAGAACTATATAGTGAAAATGAGAATGGAGAAAAAAATATTTTTAAAAGTAAAATAAATGAAATTGACATTTCTAATAATATTACATTTTCATCAACAAAGGGAGAATATACAATATTTGAAGTACTAGAATGTAGACATATAACAGATAACAATATAGATAATAACTATTCTGAAATTATAAATTATGTTATACAATTGTCTGATGTTATAGAAGAAGCATTAATTTATATAAAACAAAATGTTAATAATACAGAGTCTTATGAAGAAATAAAGACTATATTAGAAGATTTAAATATAGCTATAAACACAATTGATAACTCTATGAACCCTATTTATGAAGATATAAAAAATAAAACAAATAAAGATTTGATAATAAACTTTAGTGAAAAGTTAAATTTATTTATTAAATATTTTAATTTAAAAGACTTTAAAAACTCATGTGAAGTTTTAAACAATGAAGTTATAGTTTCTTATTTAAATTGGAAAAATAATATGGAAGATGTTTTATAAAGGAGAAAATTTATGAATAATAAAAAAATATGTTTTATATCTTGCGTAAATGATGAGGAAATGTATAATGAATGCCTTAAATATATAGAACATTTAAATGTTCCAGATGGATATGAAATACAAAATTTATCTGTAAGGGATGCTAAAAGTATTACTAGTGGATATAATGAAGCAATGAAAGCTTCAGATGCTAAATATAAAATTTATTTACACCAAGATGTATTTATAATAAATAAAAATTTTTTATTTTATATATTAGACATTTTTAAAGATGATCAAGTAGGGCTTATAGGTGCGGTAGGAGCTAAAAAAATTCCGACGAATGGTATTTGGTGGGAGTCTAATCATAAATATGGTAAGGTTTATGAAAGTCATACTGGTAAAATGGAACTTCTAAAATTTAAAGATATAAAAAGTACATATGAAAAAGTAAAAGCTATTGATGGTTTTATAATGGTAACACAGCATGATATTCAGTGGAGAGAAGACATATTTGATGGATGGGATTTTTATGATGTATCACAGAGTGTAGAGTTTAGTAAAAAAGGGTATGAAGTAGTAGTTCCAACACAGGATAAGTCATGGTTTATACACGATTGTGGATATGTAGATACTGGAGATAAATATGAAAAATATAGAACAATATTTTTAGATGAATATTCTAAGGAAATATATCCTTTGGTCAGCGTTGTAATACCTTCGTATAATAGACCATATTATTTAGAAATAGGTTTAAAGAGTGTACTAAATCAAACGTATAAGAATATAGAAATTGTAATATCTGATGACAGCACAAATGATGAAGTGTACAAAATGTTAAAACCTTATATAAATAAACACTATAATATAAGATATTATAAAAATACGCCTAGCCTAGGTGTGGTAGGAAATTTTAAGAGATGTTTTGAATTAGCCAAAGGGGAATTTGTAAATTATTTAATAGATGATGATATATTTCATATAGAGAAAATTGAAAAAATGGTTAACTATTTTTTAGAGAATGATGATATTACACTTGTAACTTCTCATAGACAAACTATAAATGATAAAGGTGATTTTATACAAGGAGTATTTGCTACTGAAAAGTTATTTGACAAAAATACTATAGTAGAAGGGAAAATGTTGAAGAAGCTTATAGCTAGAACAAATATTAACTTTATAGGAGAACCTACTACTGTTTTATTTAGAAAAAAAGATTTAGATATAAAAGATTTTGGAGTATATGGAGGAAGGCGTTATAGGACAAATACAGATATTTCCATTTGGTTTAACTTATTATCTAAAGGAAAAGCTGTTTATATATCCGATACATTAAGTTATTTTAGAATACATGATGGACAAGATCAAAAAAATAAATTCACAATTGTAGAAGGTATAAAAGAGTTATTTTATATAATGAAGCAAGCGTATAAAGAAGGAATATTAGAAAGTGAAGAAGAATATAAAGAAGCTTTATATCCTTGGTTTAAAAGTATACTTATGATTAAGCAAATTAATGATGATTTAGAAGATTTTACAAATGAAAAAGGAAACTTGAAAGAATTATATGATTGTTATGATGAAGCTATAAAGGAATTATTAGATATAAGAAAATATGAAGATATTAATTTGCTAAATTTAAGTTTAGAGAATATGGTTTGTAATGATATAGATATATTGGATAGAGATAATATTCAAAATGATGACCATATAGATACAAATCCATTAGTAAGTGTACTAATTCCAGCTTATAACAGACCTCATTATCTTGAAATAGCACTTAAAAGTGTTTTAAATCAAACATATAAAAATATAGAGATAATTATTTGTGATGATAGTACAAATGATAAAGTGAAAAATATGATACATCCATATTTAAAAAAATATAAACATATAAGATATTATAACAATGGTGGCCCGTTAGGAGGTTATGGACTTAATAATGTTAGAAAGTGCTTAAATTTAAGTGAAGGTAAATTTATTAACTTTTTAATGGATGATGATGTTTTTCATGAAAGTAAAATTGAGACTATGATTAAATATTTTATTGAAGATAAGCATGTTTCTCTTGTAACTTCATATAGAAAAAGAATAGATGGAAAAGGTAATTATCTAGAAGATGAAGAAGCAACAAAAAAGCTATATGATAATGTTACTGTAGTTGATGGAAAACCTTTCATTGAATTCATTTTAAAGAAAGGTTTTAATTATATAGGTGAGCCTTCAACTGTACTGTTTAAAAAATCTATGGTAGAAAAAGGAATGGGTGTTCTTTTAAATAAGCAATATATGAACTTAATTGATGTTGCGACTTGGATTGAGTTGCTTTCTAAAGGGAAAATGATTTATATTCCAGAAGCATTAAGTTATTTTAGAATACATGAAGGACAGAATCAAAATAATAAATTAATTGGATATAAAGGAATTATCGAGTGGTTTAAATTGATTAATGATTCATATCAATTTGGATTAATTAAAAAAGACACTGATTATAAATATGGATTATATAAGGTGCTTAGAGATATAGTACATCAAGTAGGTCTATTAGATGAAGTTGAAGATAAAAATGTAAGAACTAATATGTATATTATAATTAGGCAAATACTTAAAACTTTCTTAAATCAAAATAGAGTTAATAATTAGGAGGTGATTATTATAATAAATGTAACAAAAACATATTTACCAGATATAAACAAATATAAGAAATATGTAGAACATATATTTGAAAGTGGTTGGATAACTAATAACGGAAAATTAGTGCAAGAATTAGAAATTAAATTAAAAGAATATCTTGGCGTGAGGAATATTCTTTTGGTAAGCAATGGAACTATCGCTTTGCAAGTGGCTTATAAATTATTAGAGTTAAAAGGAGATGTAATAACTACTCCTTTTTCATTTGTGGCTACAACTAGCAGTTTGGTATGGGAAGGTTTAAAGCCAGTTTTTGTAGATATAGACAAGCATAACTTAAATATAGATACTTCTAAGATAGAAGACTCTATTTCTGATAATACTTGTGCAATTTTACCTGTACATGTATTTGGAAATGTATGCGATGTTGAAAAAATTAAAGAAATAGCTAAGAAATATGACTTGAAAGTTATTTATGATGCAGCACATGCTTTTGGAGTTAAATATAAAAACAAAAGCATATTAAATTATGGAGACGTATCTGTAATAAGTTTTCATGCTACAAAAATTTTTCACACCATTGAAGGTGGAGCATTAGTTATAAATGATGATAAGTTATATGAAAAAGCAAAAAAGATGATTAATTTTGGAATTACGGGACCTGAAACTATTGAAGGATTAGGTATTAATGCAAAGATGAATGAATTTCAAGCTGCTATGGGATTATGTGTATTAGAGGATATAGATTGCCAAATATCCAAAAGAAAAGCCATTTATGATAAATACAAGAGAGAATTAAGTCATAAGTTACAATTTCAAAAAATAAGAAATCAAATAGATTATAATTATAGTTATTTTTCTATTGGATTTGAAACTGAAGATATTTTATATAAAGTATTGCAAAAATTAAATAGCAAAAACATATTTCCAAGAAGATATTTTTATCCATCTTTGAATAATTTAAATTATTTAAAAAATAGTCAAGTTTGTTCAGCATCAGAAGATATAAGCAAACGAATACTGTGTCTGCCATTATATCACCAATTAAAAGTAGAAGAACAAGATTCTATAATTGAAATAATAAACAGTACAATATACGAAAGTATATAATAGCTTATTAAGAAGTAACTATTATATTTAGATGAAAAGTGAAAAATATATAAATTTAATAGGGTTGAAAACAAAAAAAAATTTAAAAATAAGAAAGGGAAAATTAGTATGAGATTATGTATATATTGTGCAGGTGGATTAGGGAGAGAAGTTTTAGATGTTGCACATAGGGTTAATAAAGAATTTAATAGATGGGAAGAAATATTTTTTATAGATGACGAAATAGAAGAAAATGAAATATGTGAAACTAAAGTTTATAAATTTAAAGATATTATAGAAAAATTGGATAGATCAAATACAGAATTTACAATAGCTAATGGAGAACCTGCAATAAGAGAAAAACTATTTAATAGATTGAAAGAGCATAAGTTAAAAATTGCAACTATTATAGCTGTGGATGCTATAATATCACCATTTGTAAAAATAGGTGAAGGTGTAACAATATTTTCTGGAGCAATTATATCTAACAATGCATGTTTAGAAAAAGGTGTATTTTTGAATTTTAACTGTATTGTAGGTCATGATGTGAAAATAGATGAATTTACTGTGGTTTCCCCAGGTAGTTCAATAGGAGGATTCACTTTAATTGGGAGAAGAAGTTATATAGGGCTTAATGCATGTATAAAGGATAGAATAAAAATAGAAGATAATGTTATTATTGGAATGGGATCAGTAGTTTTTAAAGATGTTAGTTTATCTAAGATAGTTATAGGGAATCCTGCTAGAGAAATTGCTATAAATGATAAACATAGAGTGTTTAAATGATTTGAATGATATAGATTTAAATAGAATTAGTAGAGGAAATGTTATTAGATTGAAAATATATGGATATATATAGATGAAATAGTAAAAAGGAGAGTAAAAGACATGACAGATAGTGAAAGTTTTATTGATTCTATGTTTATTGAAAAAATTATTGATTCACCGAATATTAGAAATTTAGCAATTAAAGAGTTAAAACAAATGAAGCAAAAAAACATACCCATAGTATGTTATGGTGCAGGTGGAACCTCACAAGACATCAAGGAGTTTTTAGAGAAGAATGATTTAAACATTGATGCCTACTTTGTAGATGATGAATATTATGATGAAAATAGTTATATAGATTCTAAAAAAATATATAAATTTGATCAAATAACACATATGTATGATAAATTTAATATTGTAATAGGTTTTTTAGATTGTATTATAGCTAAGCAAAATATAGATAAAAAACAGAGTAATAAAATAGTAAATGTATATAGTTTTGAATGCAATTTTATGAAAGTATTTTCTGATTTTAATTTAAAGTATATTAAAGAAAACCTGCCATCATTTCAAATTGTATATAAATCTTTGAATGACGATTTATCTAAAAAAGTTTTTATTGATTTTATAAATTGTAAAATTACAGGGAACTTAGATTTTGTTAGAAACAAGATAAATGAAGATCAATATTTTATAAAAGAAATTATGCCTTTATCTAATAATGAAGTTTTCGTAGATGCTGGCGCGTTTGATGGAGATACATTATTGTCTTTTTTAGAAAAAACGAATTATAATTATGGAAAATATTATGGATTTGAGCCGGATTATGAAAATTATAAAAAATTAGACAATTTAACAAAAAATAAATCTTTCAAAAATATTCATATTTATAATAAAGGATTATATGAAACTTCAAAAACTCTTTGCTTTTTTTCTAATGGAAAAATGAATTCTTCTATAGATATCGATGGAAATATCCAAATACAAGTAGATTGTATTGATAATTTATGTTCAGATGCCACATTTATAAAAATGGATATAGAAGGTGCTGAACTAGAAGCATTAAAAGGTGCTAAAAAAGCAATAAAGAAAAATCGTCCGAAACTGGCTATATGTATTTATCATAAGCCAGAACACCTTTATAAGGTGGCTTTATTTATAAAATCTATAGCTACTGAGTATAAATTGTATTTGAGACATCATTGTAACAATTCAAACGAATTAGTTTTATATGCAACAATATAAAGTATTAGAAAAATTAAATATGATGTAAAGTATGCTTGTTTAATAATGAAATATGCTAGATTTAATAACAAATTATATATAATAAAGGAGAAAAAAACATGAAAACAATTGACATTTACAACAAAATATTTATTGAGGTTTTTGAAATTGATATAAACAAATTAAATGATGATTTAAAATATAATACAATTTCTCAATGGGACTCAGTTGGACATATGCAACTAATAACAGAATTAGAAGAGTCATTTGACATAATGTTTGATACAGATGATATTATTGATTTTAATTCATATGAAAAAGGTAAAGAAATACTTGAAAAATATAATGTGAAATTTAATATGGAATAAATAGTGATTTTTATGGAGGCGCAAGATATGAAATTATTAGAAAACAAAAATATTTTTATAACTGGAGCTACAAAGGGAATAGGAAGAGAAATGGCATTAAAATTTGCTGAAAATGGTGCAAACTTAATAATAAATGGTAAGAATGAAGAAGAGTTATTGAAATTAAAAGTATTTATTGAAAAAACATATAATGTGAAAGTAATAGCTGTTCCTTATAATGTAGTAGATATTGCAAAAACTAAAGAAGCTTTTGATATATTGAGGAGAGAATTGGGAGGATTGGATTGTATAGTAAATAATGCAGGAATATTAAATGATAGATTACTTGGTATGATAGATGTACAAAATGTAGATGAAGTTTTCAATGTTAATTTAAAGGCAACTATTATGCATTTGCAATTTGCAAGTAGATTAATGAAGAGAAAAAAAAATGGGAGTATTATTAATATAAGTTCTATAATAGGCACCAATGGTAATGAAGGACAAGTAGTTTATAGTGCTAGTAAAGCTGGAGTAATAGGAGTTACTAAATCAGCATCAAAAGAGTTGGCTAAATATAATATTAGAGTTAATGCTATATGTCCAGGATTTATAGATACTGATATGGCTAGAAGTATATCTGAAGAAAAGTACAAAGAAAGAATTAATAATATTAAAATGAAAAGAATTGGAACACCAGAAGATGTTGCTAATGTAGCAATGTTTTTATGTTCAGATTTATCGAGCTATGTTACCGGTCAAGTAATTGGAGTTGATGGTGGTATGATTATATGATTGAGGTGAGCGTATGAGATTTTATTCTGATTTAGAATGCTTTGATTCAAATATAGCTATTATAGATGAATACGACAATAATATTACTTATAGGGAACTAGCAAAACTTGCTGACGATTTTGCAAAAATCATTAAGAGTAACATTCGCGAATTAGTATTTATATTTTGTGAAAATAAAATGGAGCCATTAATAGGGTATATTGGTTGCTTGAGAAATGATATAGTACCTTTATTATTAGATGCTAATATAGATTTGAAATTAGCTGAAAAATTAATAAAACTTTATAAACCAAGCTATATATATATACCTGAAATGATGCATAAAAGTTTTGATGATACAAAGATAGTAAGTGCTAATAAAAACTATATTCTAAAACAAACCAATTTTAATGTTACTCACAAACTAAACGAAAATTTAGCACTTCTTTTAACTACATCAGGAAGTACAGGAAGTCCTAAATTAGTTAGACAAAGTGCAGATAATATATGTTCTAATGCACAATCAATAGCAGAGTATTTAGAGATTACAGAAAAAGAAATGCCAATAACATCGTTACCAATGAATTATACTTATGGATTATCAGTAATAAATAGCCACTTAACGAAGGGCGCAACTATTCTGCTTACTAATAAAAGTATTGTTGAGAGAGCGTTTTGGGATTTATTAAAAAAATATAGAGCAACTTCTTTAGCAGGGGTGCCATATACATATGAAATATTAAAAAAAATTAGATTCTTTAGAATGAATCTTCCTACATTAAAAACTCTTACTCAGGCTGGAGGAAAGTTAGGATATGATTTAACTGAAGAAATTGGAAAATATTGTAAAAGAAATAATATGAAATTCTTTGTAATGTATGGACAAACAGAAGCTACTGCAAGAATGGGATATTTACCATGGCAATATGCAATAAGTAAGTGTGGAAGTATGGGAGTTGCAATTCCAGGAGGAAAGTTTTGGCTTGAAGATAATGGACATATAATACAAAAAAGTAATGTATCAGCAGAATTGGTTTATAAAGGACCTAATGTTACTTTGGGATATGCTGAATCTATAGAGGATTTAGCATTAGGTGATGAAAATAATGGCGTTTTAAAAACTGGAGATATAGCTAAAATAGATGAAGATGGTTTTTATTATATAGTAGGTAGGATAAAAAGATTTATTAAAATTTTTGGAAATAGAGTTAACTTGGATGAAGTAGAACAATTATTAAAATCAAAAGGATACGAATGTGCTTGTGGAGGTAAAGATGATAAAATGACAATTGCTGTTGTTAATTGTGCTAATGAAAAAGAGTTGAAGAATTATATTGCTACTAAACTTAAGTTTTCATTAACTGCATTTAAAATTATATCAGTAAATGAGATACCTAAAAATGAATCTGGTAAAACGTTATATTCTAAACTATTTAAGGAGGAGTAAAAATGATGTTTGATATAGTGGAAATTTTACAATACAATCCTTATAGTTTAGATAAATCAACAAAAGAAAATTTACTTATTGATAAGCTTAAGGAAATTACAAAATTTCATAAAAGTAATTGTAAGGAATATGAGCAAATAATTAATGGATTGGACATAGATATTGATAAAATACAAGATATTGAAAAAATTCCATTTTTACCAGTAAGGTTATTTAAAGACTATGAATTATTGAGTGTTGATAAAGGAAATGTTATAAAAATTATGACATCTTCAGGGACAACAGGACAAAGGGTATCTAAAATATTTTTAGATAGAGAGAATGCTACTAATCAAACTAAAGTATTGACTAAAATAGTATCTTCTTTTATAGGAAATAGAAGATTACCTATGTTAATTTTAGATACATCTGCTATAGTTAAAAATAGAAATTTATTTTCAGCTAGAGCAGCAGGTATTTTAGGATTCTCTATGTTTGGAAGAGATCATACATATGCTTTAGATGAAAATATGAATTTGAATATAGATAAGATACAAGAATTTTTAGGAAAATATCAAGGACAACCCATTCTTTTATTTGGCTTCACCTATATGATTTGGGAGTACATATATAACAAAATTAAAATAGAAGATATAAAATTAGATTTTAGCAATGGGATATTAATACATGGTGGGGGTTGGAAAAAACTTATAGACCAACAAGTAGATAATAAAATATTTAAAGAATCTTTAAAACAATTATGTGGTTTAGATAAAATCTATAATTACTATGGTATGGTAGAGCAAACAGGTTCTATATATATGGAATGTGAATATGGTCACTTCCATACTCCTATTTTTTCTGACATTATAATAAGAAATTTTACAACATTTAAACCAGAAAAAACTGCTCAAGAAGGATTAATTCAGGTTATATCATTACTTCCTAATAGTTATCCAGGACACTCTATATTAACAGAAGACATAGGACAATTATTGGGAGAAGATGATTGTCCTTGTGGAAGATTTGGGAAATATTTTAAGATAAAGGGCAGATTAAGGAATGCAGAAATTAGGGGGTGTAGTGATACTTATGAAAGTAAATGATTTTAATGTTCAATATATAATTGGTGATATTGATGAGTTTACTAGAATTGATGAGTATAGAGCAACAAAAATTTTTGATGAAAATGTTATAGATTTTTTGGATGATTTATCTAAAGTAATATTAAAGAATAAAAAAATGAGAGAATATTCGGATGTAGTAGAATTTGCTTTTTGGTGTAGAAAAGCATCTGTATTAAAACTGAAAGAAAAATATAGTTCAGATAGTGACATTATAGTAGGCAGAGGTATAGTTTTTCATATAGCTCCATCTAATATACCTGTTATGTTTGCATATTCATTAGCATTGTCATTACTTGCAGGAAATGTAAATGTAATTAGATTATCGAGTAAGGAATTTGAAGAGGTTAATATAATATGTAAAGAAATGAAAAAATTATTAAGAAAAGATAAATATTCAAATATTGGTAAGAAAATATTTCTTTTAAAGTATGGATATGATAAAACCATAAATGATTATTTATCAAAAATTTGTGATGTAAGAGTTATATGGGGAGGAGATATTACTATAAACACAATAAGGCAATCTCCGCTATCTCCAAGAGCGTATGATTTAACATTTGCTGACAGGTATTCCTTGAGCATAATCAATGCAGACAAAATAGTAAATGAAAAAGATATAAAAAAGGTAGTAAAAAACTTTTATAATGACACTTATTCAATTGATCAGAATGCGTGTTCATCTCCTAGACTTATTATATGGATTGGCAGTGATGAAAATATTCAAAAAGGCAAAAACATATTTTGGGAAGAATTACATAGTGTGGTTAAAAAAACATACGAATTATATCCAATAATAGCTATGAATAAGTATGTTCAAGTATGTAGATATCTTATTGATTATGAAGGTCTAAAATTAATCAAAACAGAGGACCAATATATTACTAGATTACAAATAGATAATCTGTTTTCTGAAATGGAGGACATAAAAGGTTTTTCAGGTTTGTTTTTAGAGTACAATAGCAATAACTTAAAAAATGATTTAAAAATTTTCAGTAGAAATTTACAAACTATTAGCACATATGGATTGAATAAATCAGATATTCAAGGCTTAATATTTGACATTTATCCATATGGAATAGATAGAGTAATTGATTTAGGATATGCATTAAAATTCAATGAGGTATGGGATGGATATGACTTGATTAAATCATTATCTAGAGTAATTAAGATTTCTTAAACAATTAAAAAGATAATTTTAACATGAAAAATTAATAGAAACACTAGACAAAACTTTAGTCCCAATTCAATATTATGTGATTTGTAGAAAAGAGAAATAATAGGATATAGGGTATTAATTTTTAGGAGGATAGTATATGAATAGCATAGAAGAACTAGACTCTATTCTAAAAAAAGTATATAAGCTTAATGAAAATAATGAAATTGAACAGGCTGAAAAACTAGTTATACAGACTGAACAAATTTTAACTAAAACATTATTAGAAATATTATCTATAAAATCTGTTATAAATATACAAAAACAAGAGACAGAAAGAGCTAAGAATATTTTAGAATTTGCACTTAAAATAGATGAGAATAATTTTGATTGTTTATATAATTTGGCATATATATATGAATCAGATAATGAATTTGAAAAATCAATACAATGCTATAATAGAGCTAAAATGAATTGTTTGGATAGTTATTTAATCAACAATATAGATAACATAATTTATAATTTACAATATAAATGTAATTGTAAAGAAAAAAAAGGATTATTAATTTTAGATGATACCTTTCCAAACTTACTTTCTAGTTTTCGATTACATGAATACAATTATTATTTAAAAAGCATAGAGAATACAATTATAGGTTGTTGGAATCTTAAATTTGAAAATTTATATAAAGAATATAAAGAAAAATATCCATACTTGTCTAATCATATATTTAGTATTGAAAAGTTGAAAAATATTGAGTCAATTTCATTATTATATACAATGTTTTTAAATAATATATATTATTGTTTACCTATAATCAATAATATGAAAATACCATTTGTGTTTACACTTTATCCTGGAGGTGGGTTTTGGATAGATTCAAAAGAAAGTGATGAGAAGTTAAAACAAGTTTGTATGTCACCGTTTCTTAGAAAAGTTATAGTAACACAAAAAAATACATATGACTATTTAATCAATAAGAATTTTTTAGAAAAAGAAAAAATAGAGTTTATTTATGGAGGGATTCTACCTACAGAAGAATATAAGAATAATTATATTGAAAAGAAGTATTATAAAAAAGATAAATATACATTTGATATTTGTTTTGTTGCTAATAAATATATGAAAAATGGTAGAGATAAAGGTTATGATATTTTTATTGATGTATGTAAAGCGTTGAATAAAATTGATGAAGATATAAGATTTCATGTTGTAGGAGGTTTTAGCGAAAATGATATAGATATTTATGAAATTAATGATAATATAAAATTCTATGGAATGCAACATACTGAATTTTTCTATAAGTTTTACTCATCTATGGATATAATTCTTTCTCCAAATGAACCATTTGTTTTATATCCAGGAAGCTTTGATGGATTTCCAACGGGATGTTGTGTAGAGGCTGGATTAGCAGGAGTATCAATTTTTTGTACGGATAAGTTAAATTTAAATATTTGCTTTGAGGACAAAAAAGATATTTGTATAATTAATAGAGATGTAAAAGATATAGTAGAAAAAATAATTTACTATAAGGATAATGTTGAAGAATTGTATACTATATCACAAAAAGGTAGAGATAAATTATTTGAAGTATTTGACTTAAAAAAACAAATGGAAGAAAGAATGAACATTTTAAAAAAGTTAATTTAAAAATGGATATTGAAGGTGCGAAATTAAATGCTCTCATTGGAGCTAAAGAAACATTAGAAAAATTTAAACCTAAACTTACAATTTTAGTATATCATTATATAAATGATTTTATAGATATATTTAATTATCTTGAATCTCTAAATTTAGGTTATAAATTCTATTTATACCATTATGGAATACATAGAGAAGAAACAATTTTATATGATTGTATGGATTAATAAAATTTAAGATAAGTACATGATTATAAAAGGAGGATATATGGAAGCATATGGATAGGGGCTTAATATTAAGAGATTGGTTATATGTTAAAAACCATTGTAAGGCTAAATCTAGTATTATGTGGGACAATATATATATTAAGTGGCCGTTAAATAAAGTAGAAAAGTAATTTATCTAAAGAATATGAAACAATTTACTGTTTAATGAAATTAATTTAGATTAAAATTTAATAATTAATTATAAAAAATAGTCTTCATAAATTTATAGAGACTATTTTTTTGAAATTAAATTAATAATAGCATAAACTCAATTACATTGGTTACCGATAATTAAAATATAACAATAAAATAGGAGTGTGAATTATGAGAGTAGATTCTTCTATGTTCAGTAATCAAATTAATCCAACTAAATCAGAAATAGTTAATGAAAAAAATATACCAAAAAATAAAGAAGATGTAGCAAAGCAATCTGAAAAGAAAGAAGAAAATGTATCTTTTCCAGGTGAAAAGAAGCTTATAGAGGCTATAGAAAAAGCTAATAAGGAGCTAGTAGGGACAAATACGCATCTTAAATTTTCTATACATAACAGAACAAAGCAAATAGCTGTAAAAATAATTGATGATGAAACTAAAGAAGTAATAAAAGAAATTCCATCAGAAAAAATATTAGATATGATTGCAGATATGTGTGAAAGAGCGGGTATTTTCATGGATAAAAGAGGATAGGAGGGATATATATGTCAGGAATTAGATTTAGCGGAATGGCAAGTGGAATGGACACAGAAAGTATAGTTAAGCAGCTTATGGATGTTGAAAGACTTAAACTGAATAAATACAATGAGCAAAAGCAAATAAAAGAATGGACTCAAGAAGCTTATAATGATGTAAATAAAGATATAGCAAATTTTATGTTAGATACTAAAAAGGAACTTGGTGTTGGGTTTGGTGGATCAATAGGGAGTGCATCGTGGATTAAGGAGGCTATTTCTTCAAATACAGATGCTATTGATGTTAGTGCTAATTCTAGTGCGGTATCTGGATCTCATAGTTTAGAAGTAGTACACTTAGCTAAAGGAGTTAATGGAGCTAGTAGCGAAGCAATAAAAGATAAGAATGGCGAAGTTATAACATCTGATGATACATTAGAAAATTTATTTGGGATTTCTGGAGACTATAAAGTAAAAATAAACAATGTAGAACTAACTTTTTCTAAAGATGATAAATTATCTGATATAGCAAATGAAATAAATGAAAAAGTTTCTGATGTTAAAGCTAGTTTTGATATTACTGCAAAAAGGTTTTTTATATCTAATACAGGAACAGGAACATCAACAGGTTTAAAAATAGAAAATATAGATAATAATCCACAAAACTTATTTAAAGATAAATTAAGATTAAATGTTACAAATGGGGCTGGAATAACGGAAGAGCTTACTTATGGAAAGAATTATATTGGGCAAGATGCAGAAATTAATTTTGATGGAGCTAATAACATAACATACTCATCAAATAATTTTACGATAAATGGGATAAGTATAACTGCAAAAGCAGAAGAGACTACTACAATAAAAGTGGATACTGATGTAGATGGAGTATATGATAAAATAAAAGGGTTTGTAGATAAATATAACGAACTTATAGATAAACTAGATAAAAAAATAGGCGAAAAAAGATATAGAGATTATCAACCTTTAACTTCTGAGCAGAAAGAAACTATGGATGAAAAGACTATAGAGCTTTGGGAAAAAAAAGCTAAATCAGGACTTTTAAAAGGTGATGAACATATAAATAGAATGCTTGCTGCTACAAGATCTGGATTATATGAAGAGGTATATAGTGATGTTTCAAAAGGTGATTTAGGAAAATTATCTAAATTTTCTTTTATAAGTGAGATAGGAATAACTACAGGAAATTATAAAGATAAAGGAAAACTTCAAATTGATGAAAAAGAGTTAAAAGATGCTATAAGAAAAGATGCAGATGGAGTAATGGATTTGTTATTTAGTACTTCAAATGTAACTGAATCAGATATTAATAATGCAACTACATTAGACGAAAAAAGCAAACTTGAAGCTGAACGAAGAGCTGAGACAGGACTTATAAACAGACTTTATGATGACATGGTAGATGGAATGAAAAATATCATAGATAAATCTGGTACAGGAGATAATGCTTCTTTATATAGAAATGTAAAATCTAATATTCTTATAGATTTTGTAACAAAGAAAGGTTCTATAAGTTTATTACATAAAGACGTAGTTAATATTGAAAAACAAATAGTAAGAGAAAATAGTAGACTAGCCAATGTTGAAGATAGATATTGGAAACAGTTTACTGCTATGGAAAAGGCAATGAACAAAATGAACTCTCAAAGTTCATGGCTTGCGTCTCAAATGGGAGGCATGTAGAAATAATTTCAAAATATAGTGGGGGGAACAAATTATGGCAATGGCAAATCCATATGCACAATATAAAAATCAATCAATAAATACAGCAACACCGGAAGAGCTTACTTTAAAGCTTTATGAAGGATGTATTAAGTTTATAAATTTAGCTATAATAGCTATAGATGAAAAAAATATAGAAAAATCGAATGCGAATATAATAAAAGCTCAAAATATAATAAATGAACTTAATATAACTTTAGATATGAGTTATGAAATATCTAAAAATTTAAGATTGTTATATGACTATCTTAAAGATAGATTAATTGAAGCTAATTTAAAAAAGGACAAAGATATACTTGAAGAAGTTAGAGGATTTGTAGTTGAATTTAGAGATATTTGGAAGCAAGCTATGAAATTGGCTAGACAAGGAAAGTAGGTAATTTGATGAATATAAAAGACCTAATAGATATTCTAACTCAAATTAGCGAAACAAAATATAATTTAATGAAAGAGATACATGAAATAACTAAAATGCAAAAAATAGATATAGAAAATAATAATTCAGATTTACTTATTAACTATATTGAAAAAAAACAGGATATAATAGATGAAATAGATAAATTAGACAAGCAGTTTTATAGTATATATATAAAATTAAAAGAAGATTTAAATATAGATTCTATTGATCATATAGATACTCAAAAATATCCTGAAATTAAAGAACTAAAAAGTAAAATAGAAAACATATTGAAATTAACCAAAGAAATAGATGAAGTAGATAAGATTAATAATAAAAAAGTAAAAGAAGAACTAGAGAAAGTAAAAGAAAATTTAAAAAATGTTAAAACTGATCAGAAATCTTTAAAAAATAATGCAAGAGCTTATAAAGGATATAATAATAAATACAATCATGCTCAAGGTGTATTTATAGATAATAAAAAATAAGAGGAGGAGATTGTATGGATATAGCAGCTATGTCAATTGGTCTTAGTCAAATAAACCTCGGAAATCAAATAGGTCTTTCTGTTATGAAAAATGTTATGGACACATCACAACAAAATGCAAATATAATTAATAAAATGATGAATACTAGTGTAAAAGCTATGGAAAAATCAGTTAGTCCTCATTTAGGAAATAATATTGACATTAAATTATAAAATTGATAAAATAGTATGGTTGATATTATAGGTCTGTGGTTGAAAGTCCAGGCCAGTCGCAGGCAAAAGGATCCACGTAAGTTAATTCAAAAGCGAGTTAATGATCATGGTGCGGCTTAGAGGTAAGTCCTGCCGATAAAAAATCGAGAGGGTTAGTAGTGAGGCAAACCCGAGCAAAACCTCCAGCAGGCGAGTGTGGGGTCAAAAACCAGGTCAGCTATAATATTTAAAAAGAGCATCTATATAGATGCTCTTTTTTTTCGCAAATTTACTGTAAATATAATAGTTTAAATGTTGAAATTTGAAGATTTTGATGGGCTAACAAAAAGTTCGACAATTTAGAAAAATCAAAAACTAACAACCTTGTGGACTTTTGTCAAAAAAGTCCACAACTAAGAAGCAGTTATAAACTTTATTCACAGGTTTATACACATTATCCACAGGTAAAGTTAAAAGTTATCCACCATAGATTTAAATAACAGTAATTATAAATATTATTAAATTAATATAGTGTATAATATTAATTTATTTTGTCTTTTAATAAAATGAAACTTAATATAAATAGAGTTTTAGAAGTTTTAGATTTCGTTATAAATTTCAAAAAAGTTTACATTTAAAATTTTCAAAGAAAGATTTTTTTATTTGTAAAATTTTTAAAAAAAGCATTAATTTAATTCTAAAAAAACTGTTTCAATAATATATTACTGGGTAAAATAATATTAATAAAATTTATTTTGAAATAAGTATTTTTAAAATTCAGATTTTATATTATAATAAGTATAATTTAACAATGATTACATAAATAAAATTATAAGGATATATTATATAAATTCAACTATATAATATACAATATTTTTATAATGAATAGTAAATTATACATTTAGAATTTATAATTATTTATGTAATATGTTAAATAGTTTAGATAACGGAAGGGGATGGCTTTATGAAATTAACTATAGTGGGAAAAAACATCGAAATAACAGAAGGAATTAAATTATCGATAGAAGAAAAGTTAGGAAAAATAGACAAATATTTTAATAATGATATGGATGTTAGAGCTACTATTAGAGCTAAAAAAAGCAGACAAACTATAGAAGTAACTATAATCCCTGTAAGTGGAAATATAATAAGAGCTGAAGATTCAGAAGAGAATTTATATGCAGCTATAGATGTTGTTGTAGATAAGTTAAGTAAACAACTTAGAAAATATAAGACAAAACTTATAAATAAAAGTCAAGATAATGCAAGTATTAGATTTGAAAATATAGAGAGTTCAATTGAAAATGAAAATGATAGTGAAATAAATATAGTTAGAAGAAAGAAATTTGGTATAAAGCCTATGAGCGAGGAAGAAGCTATACTTCAAATGGAACTTTTGGGACATAACTTCTTTGTATTTACAGACTCAGAGACTAGTGAAATGAGTGTAGCATATAAGCGTAAATCAGGTGATTACGGTATAATAGAACAGGCATAATAAAAGGTGGGACTTAGATCCCACCTTTTTGAATTTACAACTAATTTACATGTTATTTAAGAATATAATTTTATTTATTAACGTGGCTATGTTAAAATATATATTAATGAAAATTAATATAAGAGAGAGGTAAACAATATGAGCTTTTTAGAAGATTTATTTGGATTTTCAGGAAAAAGAGAAATAAAAAAGATTGAAAAGATTGTAGATAAGATAGATGCTATGGAAAGTAAATTTGAAAGTATGAGCGAAGAAGAACTAAAGAATATGACTAATGTATTCAAAGATAGATTAAAAAATGGAGAAACTGTAGATGACTTATTAGTTGAAGCTTTCGCTGTTACTAGAGAGGCATCAAAGAGAGTTCTTGGAATGAGACATTATAGAGTTCAGTTAGTAGGAGGTATCGTTCTTCATCAAGGAAGAATTGCCGAGATGAAGACAGGAGAAGGTAAAACTTTAGTTGCAACAGCTCCTGTATACTTAAATGCGTTAACTGGAGATGGAGTACATGTAATAACAGTCAATGATTATCTTGCTAAGCGTGACAAAGAGTTGCTCGCTAAGTTGTATGAATATATGGGATTAAGTGTAGGAGTTATAGTTCATGGACAGACTCCTGAAGAAAGAAAAATGCAATATGCTTGTGATATAACTTATGGTACTAACAATGAGTTTGGATTTGATTATTTAAGAGATAACATGGTTATACATAAGGAACAGATGGTTCAAAAGAAATTAAACTTTGTAATAGTCGATGAGGTAGACTCTATATTAATAGATGAAGCTAGAACGCCTCTTATAATATCTGGTGCTGGAGATAAGTCGACAGGACTTTATTTTGCAGCAGATCAATTCGTAAAAATGTTAAAAAATGAAGATGACTATGCAGTAGATGAAAAGGCAAACTCTGTATCACTAACTGAAGAAGGTATACAAAAGGGAGAAAAATTCTTTGCGGTTGAGAATTTAACAGATATGTCTAATATGGAAATATATCATCATATAAATCAGGCATTAAAAGCTCATAATCAGATGAAAAAGGATGTTGATTATGTAATTAAGGATGGAGAAATAGTAATAGTAGATGAGTTTACAGGGAGACTTATGTTTGGTAGAAGATACTCAGATGGACTACATCAAGCAATAGAGGCAAAAGAAGGTCTTAAAGTACAAAGAGAATCAAAGACTCTTGCGACTATAACATTCCAAAACTATTTTAGAATGTACAAAAAGATTTCTGGTATGACAGGTACTGCTAAAACAGAGGAAGAAGAATTTAGATCTATATACGGTATGGATGTTGTTCAAATACCAACTAACAAACCTATTCAAAGACAAGATGTATCAGATTCTATATATAGAACTGTAAATGGTAAGTTTAAAGCTGTAGTAACAGAAATAGAAGAAAGACATAAGAATAAGCAACCAGTTCTTGTAGGTACTATATCTATAGAAAATTCTGAGATTTTATCTGCTATGTTAAAGAAAAAGGGTATACCTCATGCTATTCTTAATGCAAAGCAGCATGAGAAAGAGGCAGAAATAGTATCTCAAGCTGGAAAATTAGGTGCAGTAACTATAGCGACTAATATGGCAGGTCGTGGTACTGATATTATACTTGGAGGAAATCCTGAATTTTTAGCTAAGAAGGAATTAAAGAAAAAAGGATATAACGATGAGGTATTGGCACTTGTAACATCTCCTATAGAAGTTGATGATGAATATGTTCAAATGGCAAAAAATGAATATAATAAAATTTATTCTCAAATAAAAGAAATAACAGATAAAGAACAGCAAAAGGTATTAAATGCTGGAGGACTTTGTATAATAGGTACAGAAAGACATGAATCAAGAAGGATAGATAATCAGCTTCGTGGTCGTGCTGGACGTCAAGGAGACCCTGGAGTATCTAGATTCTATATAACACTTGAAGATGATCTTATGAGATTATTCGGTAGTGAAAAGATTATGGGAGTTGTAGATAAATTAGGAATGGACGAAGATATGCCTATAGAACATAAGATACTTTCAAAGTCTATAGAAGGAGCTCAAAAGAAGGTAGAGGGCAAGAACTTCTCTATAAGAAAGCACGTTCTTCAATATGATGATGTTATGAACAAACAAAGGGAAATAATATACAAAGAAAGAAGAAGTGTTCTTCAAGGAGAAAATATAAAAGAAAATATCACTAATATGATAAAAAATACTGTAGATAATTCAGTTATGTTATATACAGCAGATAGTGATTATCCTGAAGAATGGGATTTAGAAGGTTTAAAGGAACATTTATATAATACATTCCTACCAAAAGGATGTATAGAATTTAATAATATAGAAGAGCTTAACAGAGATAAGATAAAAGAAGATATAATGGATAGAGCTTTGAATCTGTACAATCAAAAGGAAAATGAAATAGATTCTGAAAGAATGAGAGAAATAGAGAGAGTTATATTACTTCAAGTAGTAGATACTAAGTGGATGGATCATATAGATGCTATGGAGCAACTACGTCAAGGTATAGGTCTTAGAGCAATAGGTCAAGAAGACCCTGTTAGAGCATATCAATTTGAAGGATTCGATATGTTTGAAGAGATGATAAAATCTATACAAGAAGAAACTATCAAATACCTATACAACTTTACAGTAGAAGAAAAAATAGAGAGAAAACAGGTTGTTGATATAGACAATTTATCTACTGCATCAGATGAAACTGGAAATAAGACTGTTGTAAAAGGTGATGATACAGGAAGAAATGAAGCATGTCCTTGTGGTAGTGGTAAAAAGTATAAAAAATGTTGTGGCAAAAACGTATAGGAGGCTTTAGATGCTTAATATTCAAGAATATAATCAAAGAATAGATGCGATGAAAAATTCAATAGAAGAATTGAGGGCTTCTCTTTGACATAGCAAAAATAGAATATAAAATACAAGAGCAAGAAAAGAAAATGTCTGAACAGAATTTTTGGGATGATAACGAAAAAGCTCAAAAATTACTTCAAGAAAACAAGATAATAAAAGAGAGTATAGAAGAATTTGAAAATCTTGAAAACTCTTTAGAGGATATAAACGTATTAATAGAGCTTGCTCTTGAAGAAGATGATTTATCTCTAGAGAAAGAGGTTAATAAATCTATAGAGGATTTATATTCAGATATAGATAAAATGAAAATAAAAACTCTTTTAAATGGAGAGTACGATAAAAATAACGCTATAATGTCTATTCACGCAGGTACAGGTGGACTTGATGCTCAGGATTGGGCAAAAATGTTACTTAGAATGTACACAAGATGGGCAGATAATAAGGGATATAAGGTTGATTTACTAGATATAATATCAGATCCTGAGGCTGGAATAAAAAGTGCGACATTGTCAGTAGAAGGAATTAATGCATATGGTTATCTAAAAGGAGAAAAGGGAGTTCATAGGTTGGTAAGAATATCTCCCTTTGATACATCTGGAAAGAGACATACATCATTTGCATCTATAGATGTATTACCAGAGCTTGATGATGATACAAGTGTAGATATAGATCCTGGTGATTTGAAAATAGACACGTATAGAGCATCAGGAGCTGGAGGACAACATGTAAATAAAACAGAATCAGCGGTTAGAATAACTCACATACCAACAGGGGTTGTGGTTCAATGTCAAAATCAAAGATCACAACATTTAAACAAAGATAAAGCTATGAAGATGCTAATGGCAAAGCTTATAGAGTTAAAAGAACTCGAGCAAAAAGAAAAAATAGAAGATATACAAGGTGAATATTCACAAATAGCATGGGGGAGTCAAATAAGATCATACGTATTCCAGCCATACAAATTAGTGAAAGACCATAGAACAAACCTAGATATTGGGAATGTTCAAAGCATAATGGATGGAAATTTAGATCCATTTATGAATGAATATCTAAAACACACCAAAAAATAAGGAAGAGACTTAGTCTCTTCCTTTTTTGCTACATCATCACATCAACTAGCATACCCTTTATACCATCAAGTTTTTTTATTACGGAAAGTCTATCTACTTCTTGTCCTAAAAACTCTTTAGTTAATGAGCTAAGCTCTCTATCTACATTCTTAACTATTCCATAAACCCTATGACGGCCTCTTCTATCTAGAAAGTTTTGTTGAGAGAAGGAATGAGAATTATTAACTGCTACGTTAAGGAACTCTTTTACTAATTTTTTATATTGAATCAAATCTTTAAGATATAGTTTTTCTCCTATCTTATCAGATTGTTCACTTATTTTATCGTAAAGCTCGGTTAAATGTTCTTTCACTTTATCAGATTTTATATTTTCAAATTTAGCTTTAAATTCCGCTCTTTTAATTTCTTTTGATTTATTAACTTTATTAACATTGGATATCTGATTTATATTATTAACTGGATTAACCTTGTTCAAAATCGCAACTCCTCTCTTTTAACGACTATATTATATGTTATCGGCAAAATAAATATAAATTTTATATATTGTTTTGTATATTTTAAATATAACCTATGTTGAGTTGATAAATCAAATGTATAGTATGAAAATACCATATAAACTTATAATTAGTTCATGTCGATAACTAATTATAAAGTGAAACTTAATTCAGAAGCTGTTAAGTTCTTATCTCCAGTATTAAGAGGATGGAGTGTTAGAACTTTTAGCTTTCGGATAACTAATTAAAAAAGGGTGAGGACATGATAAATAAAGCTTCAGCTGAGGCGGCATATGCTGTTGTAAGTAATGCCTACAATAATTTGAATACAACTTCAAAGGTTAGAGGTACAGTTGTTGAAATTAGTGAAAATGATCTAACTATAGATACTGGAGATAAGAAACTTCTTAATTTTAATCTTAAAGAAAATATAGATGCAAAAGCTGGGGATACAGTAGTAATAGATAAAAGAAATATAATAGAATCTAAAAAAGTAGATGATACTAGAAATGAAAAAACAACTGAAAATGAGAAAATAGAATATTCGGATATACTCAAAAAGCTAGATATAGATGTGAATGATGAAAATTTAGAAGCGGTTAAGACTCTTAAAAATAATGATATAAGTATAACTAAAGAAAATATTATGTCGTTTGTATATAGCAAAAAATCATTAGATGATATTATAGTTAATTTAGATTATGATAGTGCAGTTAAGATAATGGACAAGGGCATTGATATCGAAAATGATTCACTTCAAAAGATAGCTGATACTATAAAAGAAGTTAAAAGTGAAAAGGAAGGCTTCTCGTTTTTAAAATTATTTAAAAATAAAAAAGAACTTACAACAGATGAAGCTGAGAAAATAACAGAGAAACTGTATGGAAGCAAGATGGGTAAAGATATAACTGATATAGTAAAAACTTTACATAAAAAGAATGTTAATATAACTAAAAAAAATATAGAAAGAGTAAATGATATATTCTATAAACTAGATAAACTACAAGATGTAGAGGAAGATACATTTATAGACACGGTAAAAAACAATATAAGTCCTACAATAGATAACCTATACAAGATAAAGAATTTTGTAAAAAAAGGAGCTATAAAAGTAGCTGATAAGATAAGCTCTATATCTGTTAAAGCATATGAAGCATTGGTACCTAAGTTAAATAAGATTACACAAAAGGAACTTAATTTGCTACAAGATGATATAAAGGAAAGTCTTGATAGAATGCAAATAGATGTTACGGATAATAACATAAAGCTTTCTGAGAAAATGATAAAGAATGAATTAGAACTCACAAAAGAAAATATTCAAAGTATAAATGAAATGAAAGAAGCTTTAGATTATATAATCAAAAATTTAAATAAAGAAAATCTAGCAGTTATGATAAAAGAAGATATAGACATAGAAAAAATGGATATAAGAGATATAGCTGATAACTTAAAAAAAACAGATAACATTAATAAAACAGCTAATATAGAGGAAAAAGAAGTATCTGATATAATAGAAAAATTACAAAGTCTGAAAGAAATAGATGAAACTGATTTAGTTAAATTAATTAAAAAAGACGTAGATTTTAATTTGAGTAAATTAAATAAAGTTATATCAAATTCTAATATAGGCAATGATCTTATAGATACAACAGTGCAGTCTATAAGTAAGATTACACAAGTTTTTAATGATGTAAAGAATTTAGATTTTAATATAATTTCTTTCAATCTAAAAAACAATGTAGCTATGACGTTAAATAACATAAATGTATCAGATAAAGTTATAAATCAACAAGTTATAAAGCTTCAACTAAACAGTGAAAATATAGTTAAAAAGCATGTGAAAGAAAATATAAATTTATTTAAAACACAAGATAATGATACTAAAACTATGGACTTAAATAAAGCATTTGAAGTAGCTAAGTCTTTGGTTCAAAATAAATTAAGTTTAAGTAAAACTAATATTCAAAAGGTATACAGTGCATACAATCAATATGAATACATAAAAGATAACCTTACAAGTAATATGGTAAAGGAAAGTGTTAAGCAGAATAAACCTATAGATCATATGAATTTAAAAGAAGCTAGCTCTTATATAAGAGAATTTAATGATACTGATAGGGTAAATATGAAAATAGACAAGTATATTAAAAAGTTAACAGATAATATAAAAAATATAAATAGAGAAAAAAATAATTGTATAGCTTTTAATATAAAAAACAACAAAGATATGACTTTAAAACAAGTTCAAAGTACATCTGATTTTTTTAATAACAAGAATCAACTAGGTCATAAGATATCAAGCTTTTTAGATGAAATAAAAAAATCTACTAAGGTTGAGAAAAAAGAAGATATTGAGTTGAGAAATTATGCCGATAAAATAGAGAATACAGTTAAAAAATACTCTGATAACATAAAAAAAGGTGATTTCAAACCTAATAAAGTGCATGAAGATATACGTGAAGATATGAAAAATATCAGAGAAAATATAGATTTAACTAAGGAGTCTAATAAAGATATTAATGAAAAACATAAGGAAGTAAAAGAATCGGTTGAAAAGAGTTATATATCAAATAAAGATGAAAAATTTATTCAATATCCAATTATTATAAATGAACAGTTCTCAAATTTAAATATGTATTATAAAAATAGAAAAAATTCATCTGAAAATATAGATAAGGATGATATGGATGTTGTGATTAGCCTAGATACTAAGAATTTAGGAAATATAAATATTCACTTAGGAGTAAATAAATCTAAGGTTAAAGTTAAAATAGGGTTAGATGATAAGAAGGATATAGATTATATAAAAGGCAATAAAGATCTATTAAATAACTTTTTAGAAGAGATAGGGTATAATTTAGACGATATAGAATTTGATTTTGATAAAGATAATATAATGAATCTAAATGATGAACAGGAAATAGAAAGTGATATTAAGGGATTTTTGGATATCAAGATTTAGAGGAGGCAATATGGATAATCAAGATCTAAAAAATGAAAAAGATTTAAATGAAGATATTCCAAAGGAATTGATAGACATTGTATCTAAAGTCCTACTTTTTGTTGAAAATATAGACGAAAGAAGGAATAGAAAGGATTAAAGTTTTTACGTATATAAGACGATAAAATAAAAGGAATTATTAATACGGGGAGGAATTATTAAGATGAGAATTAATCATAATATACCATCGATGAATGCACATAGATTACTTAATGTTAACAATGCCGCTGCATCAAAGGCACTTGAAAAATTATCTTCAGGTAAGAGAATAAATAGGGCTGGGGATGACGCAGCTGGAATGGCAATCACAGAGAAGATGAGAGCTCAAATAAATGGACTTAAGACGGCTTCAAGAAACTCTCTTGATGGTGTATCTTTAGTTCAAACTGCAGAAGGAGCTATGTCAGAAGTTCACTCTATGCTCCAAAGAATGAGAGAATTATCAGTACAAGCAGCAAATGGTACGGCAGCAGATTCTGACAGACAAGCGATACAAGATGAAATAAATCAATTAACATCAGAAGTAAATAGAATAGCAAATGGAACAGAGTATAATACAAGAAATATATTAAAAGGAAATGAAGGACCAAATAGTAATACAGAAGTTCATAGAATGTCTACTGGTGAACCAGCACAGATGATAGGTGAGAAAAATTTAAGAAATACAACTGACTTCCCTAATTTTAATCTCAAAAGTGATCAATTATCTATATGGATAGATGGAGAAGAAAAAGTAGTTAATTTAACTCAAACAGATGGTAGTACTGATGTAAATGATTTTATGGAGCTTGTAAATGATGCTTTAGGAGATTCAGCTAAGGCTGTTTTAAATAAATATGGACAAATAGAGATCACAACTGCATCTATAGGTGGAAGAAGTGAAGTGAAATTTACAGGAAATGCTGCAACTAAAATATTTGGTATGGAGCCAGCAACGGTAACTGGAACTACTGATTTTAATGGTGGTCAAGATTTTGGAACTACTGCTGACGGAAAAAAAATAAAAATAAATGGTAATGAAGTAACTCTAAATAATGTAAAGGGAATAGGGAATGGATCAGGAACGGGTACAGCTGATGATATCTCAATAGATGATGCTATAGATGCTTTACAAAAAGATATAGATACAGTTTCGGAACTACAAGGAAAAATTAAAGTTGAAAAAGATTCTACTGGTAAAAAGATAGTACTTACAACAGTTGATTTGGGAACAGAAGCTAAATTAAAGCTAGAAGCGGGAGCACCTGATGGATTAGGAGTATTAGGACTTACTGCAGCAGATAAGCAAGGAGCAGGGACTAATAAAGCTATGGGAAAAGCAGAAAATGCAACAAATACAGCAAAAGGAAGTTTTTACTTTGATGCAGTTCCTGAGGTTGGCTCAACGATTAAAATAGGAGATGAAATTATAGAGTTCTTTGATAGTAGCATATCTCCATATGTAGGTTCAAATAGACCTATTGATATAAATGGTAAAACTACTGCTGAAGCTGTTGTAGAAGAAATAGTAAATAAGTTTGCAACAGGAATAGACGGAGTAACTTTAAGTGAAGATCCTAGTTTTGATTTAGGAGCATCAGGAACATCTACAAATGCTAGATTAAACATAGTGGCTACAAAGGCAGGATTTGATGGGAATTTAATATATCTTGAAGGTACTCCAGATGATTTCACTACAAATCTTCAAGTAGGAGCAAATACAGGACAAAGATTCCGTCTTCAAATAGGAAATATAGGAGCAAAAGAATTAAAAATAAGTGCTGATAATCCAACAAGAAATCCAGGGGTTAAAGGTGCTTCTTATGTAAAGACAGGAGCAAGTGTTACAAATGGAATTTCTTCAAGTATGACAGAATATGCAGTAGATGTAACTTCTGAAGAAAAAGCTTCTGCAGCTATTAAAGTATTTGACAATGCTATAGTTCAAATAGCATCTGAGAGGTCAAAGCTTGGTGCTACTCAAAATAGACTTGAGCATACTATTGCAAATCTTGATAATACTAATGAAAACTTAACCGCTGCTATGTCTCGTATAGAAGACACTGATATGGCTCTTGAAATGGCTAATTATCAAAAATTAAATGTACTTCAACAAGCAGGGGTATCAATGCTTGCTCAAGCTAATCAACAGCCGCAAGCAATTCTTAAATTACTTGGTTAAGATTGGAGGTAATTAGATGATAGAAAAAGAATATTTAGCTTCAAGGGTTGCAACTGCTAATGAGGCACAGCTTGTAGCTATTATATATGAAGGATTAATTGATACATTTAATGAATGTATTTCTAATCTAGATAAAAAAGAAAGTTTAGATATTTTAATGGATAAGTGTAGAGATATATTAGCAGAGCTTATGGGCACATTAACAGGAGATTCTGAAATAGCAAATAACTATAAGAGATTATATTTATATATTAATAATATTATAACTGAAGGCTATATGACGAAGGATAAATCTAAGTTTGAAGAAGCTATAAAGGTAATGAAACCTTTGTATGAAGGTTGGAATGAACTTGGAGAAAAAATGTATATGGAAAACATAGATACAAATAAAGCCCCTAAAGTTGTAGTTGGAATGACATATGGAAAAGGATATGTTAATGAGAGTATAATGAATAATCAGGATAGATGGGAAAAAGGATAGACATAAAAGAGTCTCGCATTGTAAATAATAATGCGAGACTCTTTTGTAATATAAAGGAAACTTAATTCAGATGGAATTTTTACTTCAACTGAATTTTTAGCTTTCGGATAAAGCGAATTGAGATGAATGAAAATTGAAAATAATTCAAAAAAAGTATGATATTACATCAAACTAGTTTTTGAATATATAGTTTTTTTGATATAATGATTTTATAAGTTCGGATTAAGGAGAGATTAAGATGAATATAGAGAAAATACTACAAGAAGAATTGAATTTAAAATCTTCTCAGGTAATAAATACTATAAAAATGATAGATGATGGAAATACTATACCTTTTATTGCTAGATATAGAAAAGAGATGACTGGAAATTTAAGTGATGTTGTATTAAGAGAGTTTTATGATAGATTAAATTATCTTAGAAATTTGAAGAATAGAAAAGAAGATGTTGTTAGAATAATAGAAGAAGGCGGAAACTTAACAGATAAAATAAAAACAGATATAAAAAATGCTAAAACATTACAAGAGGTTGAAGATATCTATGTTCCATTTAAGCCTAAAAAAAGAACTAGAGCCACTATAGCTAAAGAAAAAGGGCTAGAAAAATTAGCTATATCTATAATGAATTATGATATAGAGGATATAAATAGTGAAGCTAAGAAATATATAGATAAAGATGTTAAAAATGAAGAAGAAGCCATAAAAGGGGCTCTTGATATAATAGCTGAAATTATATCTGAGGATGCTTCTCTTAGAAAGATTATAAGGAGAATAGCTTTAAATGATGGAGTTATATCATGTAAAGGAAGCACAGATGAAAAATCTGTATACGATATGTATTATTCTTATTCTGAAAAAGTTAAAACTATGGCATCGCATAGGATTTTGGCTATAAATAGAGGGGAAAAAGAAAAATTCTTGAAAGTTAAATTAGAACTTAATGAAGATATGATTATAGACAAGATAAAAAGTATTAATTTAAAGAATAAATCCAGTCAGTTGTCAAATTATATTGAACAAGCTATAAATGATTCATATAAAAGACTTATATTTCCTTCGATAGAGAGGGAGGTAAGAAGCTATTTAACTGAAAAGGCACAGGAAAGGGCTATAAAGGTATTTGGAGAAAATATAAAAAAATTATTGCTTCAACCTCCTGTTAAAGCAAATGTGGTTATGGGATTTGACCCTGCGTATAGAACTGGGTGTAAAATAGCTATAGTTGATGAAAATTCAAAATTACTAGATACAACTACAATTTATCCTACAAAACCTCAAAATGATGAGGAAGGATCTAAGAAGGTATTAATAGAACTTATAAATAAATACAATGTAAATATAATAGCTATAGGAAATGGTACTGCATCAAGGGAATCTGAGATGTTTGTCGCTAATTTAATAAAAGAAATAGATAAAGATATAAAATATATAATAGTAAGCGAAGCTGGTGCATCTATTTACTCAGCGTCATCATTAGCTACAGAGGAACATCCGGATATTAATGTTTCTATAAGGGGAGCAATATCTATAGCAAGAAGACTTCAAGATCCTCTTGCAGAGCTTGTAAAGATAGAGCCGCAACATATAGGTGTTGGACAATATCAACATGATATGAATCAAAAAAGGTTAGGATCAGTATTGGAAGGAGTAGTTGAGGACAGTGTAAATGCTGTAGGAGTTGATTTAAATAGTGCATCTTATTCTCTTCTTGAACATGTAGCTGGAATAAGTAAGTCGGTTGCTAAAAATATAGTTATATATAGAGAAGAAGTTGGAGAATTTAAATCTAGAAAAGAGCTTAAAAAAGTGAAAAGGTTAGGACCTTCAGCATTCGTGCAGTGTGCAGGATTTTTGAGAATAGATAATTCAAAAAATGTATTAGACAATACAGGAGTTCATCCAGAAAGTTATGATATATGTGAAAAATTAATAAAAAGGTTAGGATATACACTTGATGATATAAAGAATAAGAAGATAGAAGATATAGACGATAAAATTAAAAGTTTGGGTATAGAAAATTTGAGTTTAGAATTAAATGTAGGGGTTTTAACTTTAAAAGATATAATAAATGAAATTAAAAAGCCTGGCAGGGATCCTAGAGATGAAAGTATAAAACCTGTGTTTAGAAGTGATGTTTTAAAAATAGAAGATATTAAAGAAGGTATGATACTTAAGGGGACGGTTAGAAATGTAGTTGATTTTGGAGCTTTCGTCGATATTGGAATTAAGAATGATGGATTAGTTCATAAATCACAAATGAGCGATAGATTCGTTAAAGATCCAATGCAAATTGTATCTATAGGAGATATAGTAGATGTTAAAGTTATACAAATAGACTTACAAAAGCATAAGGTATCACTTTCTATGAAGGGGATTTAAATTATATGAGTATATGTAAATCATTAAGTATGGCGAGTAAGTTAAATAGTAACATGATACTTAGCACTAAACTTTATAGAGATTATACAATATTATTTAAATATATTAATTTTATTTTACGCAAAGAAGGCAGAATAATTATAATAGTAGATGGAAATTATGAAAATGAATTTTTTACTGAAGAAGAATTAAAACAATATAGATTATACGAGCACATAAAATCAGGTAAAATTATTATAAAAAATCGTGAAAATTTTGTAAATGATATGGAGTTATTTTATAAATTGAAAGTAGAAAGTGAAAAATTAGGGTATAAAACTAATTACATAGTAGGTATTTATTCTAGCGCTATTAATATGAAAACAGAGTTGATAAAGAATGTTATAAAAAATGGATATAAATTCTGTTGTTATTATAATGTACTTGAATTATCAATAGAAGATTTACTTGAAATATCGGTTTATTATGAAACTATATTGTTTGAAGATGATGAAACTATTGAAATATACAATAATAAAAAAATTAAGGAACTTGAATTGATATTACAAAGTATACGATCATCTGTTATAGCAAAAAAAAATACATACGATAATGTAAAAGATCTTGAAAAACTTAACTCTTTTTTAGGGAGTGTAAATAAAATAAGTAATTTAGATGATTTTTTAAAGAAGTTTTTAGATCTTGTAAGTAGCATAACGGATTGTAAAAGAAGTGGTATTTTGACTAAGTCTGAGTTTGAAAATTTTCAGATACATTATGAAAAGGGAATTTCGTGTGAGTGTGTTAAAGGTTACATAAATATAACTTTTAATGAAAATGAATTGATAAAAACTGTGGATAAAAATAATAAAATCATGGTATTTTTAAATATAAATGAATTCACTGTGATTTATTTATGTTTTGATAAGGATGTAAAAAAATATATAAATAAAGAAATACTTGAAATATACTCTTCTTCTGCTAAAAATATAGTAAATTCATTTCTAGAAAAGATAAAGAATGATAGAATAATAAGTCAGAATGAAAAGCTAAAGGCTCTTGGTGAAATAGCTAATGGAGTAGCACATGATTTTAATAATATATTGGCTACTATATCAGGGTATGTTGATTTATCTCTTGCTAAAAGACAAGATGATAATATTAGAGAATATTTGGAAATTATAAAAAGAGCTTCTCTTGATGGAGCAGAAATGTTGAGACGAATTCAAGAGTTTACTAAAAACATAAGAGAAGAAGAAAATTCTTTTTTTAGATTTGAAAGAATTATGAAGATAGTTCTAAATATGATAAACCCTAGGATCGATGATAAGGCTATGCTCGGTATAGATATAAATATAAATGAAGAATTAGATGCTAAAGGGTACGTTAAAGGTAGAGAATTTGAGATAAGAGAAGTTATGATAAATATCTTAAATAATGCTATAGATGCTATGCCTAGTGGCGGAGATATAAAAATAAAAACATATAATATAGATAATTATATTTATATTGAAATAGAGGATTCGGGTGATGGTATACCTAAGAATATTCTATCTAGAATATTTGACCCATTTTTTTCTACTAAAGGAGTTAATGGAAATGGTATAGGATTATCGGTATCATACAAGATAATAAAAGACCATGGGGGTAGCATAAAGGTTGAAACTGAAGAAGGAATAGGAACTAAGTTTATAATTTCACTTCCAATGCATTTGGAAGAAATTATCAATATAAATACTGAAAGTGAAGAAAAAGATGAAAAGTACCATAAAATATTAGTTGTAGATGACAAAATACAAGTTGCAATGGCAACGGGGGAAATAATAAAGAGTATAGGAAAAGAAGTAGACATATGCTATAGCGGTAAAGAAGCACTCCAAAAACTAGAAGTTGAGAAATATGACTTAATAATAAGTGACTTGGCAATGCCTAATCTAAATGGAATAGAGCTTGCAAAAAAAGTAAAAGACAAATATCCTCATATAAAGTTTGTTTTAATGACAGGCTGGTTAGGTGATATAGATAATTATAATGATACGACAATTGATTATATACTGGAAAAACCATTTGGCATAGATGAAATAAAGAAAATACTACAGATGCTAAATTAGGAGGAGTATGATGATTCAGTGGGGAAATATAGGGGTTATAGGTTCATCTAAACTGTTTGCAGTAGATTTAATGAAAAAAACTATAGACGAATCGCTGGATAATAATAGAAAATGTGCGTTTTTAGGAGATAAGAAAGTACTAGAAATGATAGGACATTATAGAGATGATGAAGTAATCGTTATAGAAGATAATAAATTTGAAGTAGATGAATACAAAAAAAATAAAAAATATTTTAACATGAGTATAGTTGTAACTTCGGATTGGATACATAAATACAGATATTATATTTTAGAAAATAAAGAGGAATACATTGATATTATAACTAATGAAAATTATAAACTATTAATATTTTTTAATATAATAGATTTTGAAATTGAAATTATGGATGAATTTTTAACAATTTATGATAAATTGATATTTGAAGATGAGAATGAAAGACAGACTATAAAAGTTGAAGACATAAGTAATATAAAATTTTTATTAAAATCTATAAAAAAATCTAAAATAGATAATCTAGACCTTCAAAAGAATAAAAAGAATCTAGAAACTTTAAATAACTCTATAATAAATTTTAGTTTCGAGAGTGACATTGAAAAAATAATAAAGAATGTTATAGAAACTGTACTTGAAATAACTGCTGCGGACTATGGTTCTATAACAGTATTATTTAGTAGTAATAAAATAGAAAAAGAATATTCTTACGCTAACATAGATATGACTTATAGTTATAGAATACATTGTAATGGAGAAATAGTAGGAATATTAACGCTTGGATACCGAGAAGGTTATAATAAAGGCAAAGCAGATGAATACATAATAGATGTTATATGCAAGAGTTTGGGAGATATAATATACGCAATAAAAGAAAAAGAAGAAGGCAAAATGCTTAAAAAAACAGATAAAAACATAAGATATACTGGTGAACTTGCCGGAGGAATAGTGCATGATCTCAACAATATATTTTCTATAATAAAGGGATATACTCAGCTTCTTGGAATAAATAAACAGGCTTCTAATATAAAAGAATATATAAATATAATCTACGATGGAGCTAATGAAGCTATAGACAAGGTTAAAACTTTGCAGGATTTTTCTAGAAACATAAGAGAAGATAAGAAATATGTATTAATAAATGATATAATTAAAAAAGCCATAAAGACTACTAGACCTAAATGGGAGAATATGACTTATATAAAAGGCATAAATATAGACATAATACTGAATTTAAATAGTGAAAAAACTATATTCGTACAAGAATCTGACATACAAGAATCAATTGTAAATATGATATTAAATTCAGTGGATTCTATGGAAGAAGGCGGAAATATATATATAAACACTTATGATTTAGACGGTGAAGTGTTAATGGAAATAATAGACCAAGGAAAAGGAATGGATAAAGAAATATTAGATAAAATATTTGAACCATTCTTTACTACAAAGCAAAAAAGTACAGGGCTTGGTCTTAGTATAGTTAAGAAAAATGTAGAGGCAAACGAAGGTAATATAGGTGCCACTTCTATTAAAGGACAGATGTCTAAGTTTGAAATAAGATTGCCTATAAAGGAGGAAAATGCAGAATGTTATGCATAAAAAATGCTAAAATAAATACTGTAACAAATGGAATTATACAAGGAGATATATTAATCCAAAACGGTAAGATAAAAGAAATAGGAAAAGACATAGTTGTACCTCTAGATGTAAAAGTGGTAGATGCAAAAGAAAACCATGTATTTCCAGGATTTATAGACCCTCATACTCATGTTGGAATGTGGGAAGATGGAATGGGATATGAGGGTGCTGATGGAAATGAAGAGACAGATCCTATAACTCCGCACTTAAGTGCTGTTGATGGCATTAATGCAATGGATAGAAACTTTAAAGAAGCATATGAGGGTGGAATAACTACTGTGGCAAGTGGACCTGGAAGTGCTAACGTTATAGGAGGTCAATTTATAGCTTTAAAGACATATGGAGATAGAATAGATGATATGGTATTAAAGACTATAGGAATGAAAATAGCTTTTGGAGAAAATCCAAAATCAGCATATGGAAAAGAAGATAAAACTCCTCAAACTAGAATGGCAACGGCAGCTCTACTTAGAGAGACATTAAAAAGAGCTCAATTTTATCTTGAGGATATGATAGATTATGAAGAAGATGAAGATTGTGATAGACCTGAATATGACAATAAGCTAGAGGCATTGATTCCTGTTCTTAAGAAAGAAATACCACTTAAAGCTCATGCACATAGAGCTGATGATATATTTACAGCTATTAGGATAGCAAAAGAATTTGATTTAAATCTAACAATTGACCATTGTACTGAAGGTCACTTAATAACAAAGCATTTAGCTAAAGAAAACTACCCTGTTCTTGTAGGACCGTCTTTATCGGAAAGATGTAAAATAGAGCTTAGAAATTTAACATTTGAAACACCTGGAATTCTGTCAAATGAAGGGCTTAATGTTTCTCTAATGACAGATCACCCTGTTGTTCCAATTCAATATCTACCTCTTTGCGCATCTCTTGCTGTAAAAGCTGGAATGGATAAGAATAAAGCTATAGAAGCTATAACTATAAACCCTGCTAAGGTTTTAGGTCTTGAAGATAGAATTGGATCTATAGAAGTTGGAAAAGATGCGGATATAGTTATATGGAATGGACATCCGCTTGATATTCAAAGTAACGTAGTATGTACTATAATAAATGGTGAGGTAGTTTACTCAGCTTAATTTAGACTAGTATATATTTAAAATTATTTTGACAAATTATTGGAAAAGTATTAATATAATATTAAATAAAACTAAAAAAGTATGAAGATAATCTTCAGGGCAGGGTGAAATTCCCGACCGGCGGTAAAGCCCGCGAGCCATTTGATGGCAGACTTGGTTAGATTCCAAGGCCGACAGTAAAGTCTGGATGAAAGAAGATGATAAGATAGTGTATGTATATGCATATCTGTATCTATTTTGATTATTAAGCCTGAAGAATATCTTCAGGCTTTTGTTATTATTTTAAGCGAATTTCAGGGAGGTATAAATATGTATAATCAAGCTACAACGAAAAAGAATCTTTTTACGACATCTGTTTTAGTTAAAATATCTATTTTATCTGTGATATCATACTTAATAATGTTTATTGAATTTCCAATAATATTTGCACCGGGATTTTTAAAATTAGATTTTTCTGATATACCAGCTATAATAGGTGGGTTTGCTCTAGGTCCAGTGGCAGGAATATTTATAGAACTTATAAAGAATTTACTACACTTTGTAACAAAGAGCTCTACTGGTGGAGTTGGAGAAATAGCTAACTTTTTAATAGGAGGAGCTTTCGTATTTATATCATCTGGAATATATCATCTTAAAAAGAATAAGAGAAATGCTATAATTGGATGCTTAATAGGAACAATAGGTATGAGTATAGTAGGAGCTTTAGCTAACTATTATATACTTATTCCGTTTTACGCAAATATGTTTCCAATAGATGCAATAGTTCAAATGGGAACTGTTGTAAACAAGAATATAGTAGATGTTAAGACTTTAATATACTATGGAGTTGTACCGTTTAATATATTTAAAGGTATTGTAATGTCTGTTGTTACAGCTGTATTGTATAAGAAGGTTTCTTGTATAATAAAATAGATTTAATATAATGATAATAAAAGCCATGAATAATATTCATGGCTTCTGTTTTTTTGTATTATTATAATTTTTCGTGTTTTTTGATATAATAAGGTGCATAGTGATTATTTGGTTAAAACTAAGGTTGGATAGGAGCAGAAACATGGAAAAGATATATTTAAAAAATGAACAAGAGACTAGCGAAATTGGATATAGATTGGGACAACTTTTAAATAAAGGTGATGTAGTATGTTTAATAGGAGATTTAGGTGCTGGAAAAACTACTATAACAAAGAGTATAGCAAAAGCACTTGAAGTAGATGATTATATTACAAGTCCTACATTTACTATAGTTAATGAATACGATGGGAAATATCCACTTTATCATTTTGATGTTTACAGAATATCATCTAGTGAAGATATGTATGAGATAGGATTTGAAGAGTATTTATATGGAGATGGAATATGTATTATAGAGTGGGCTAATTTAATAGAAGATATACTTCCTGATGAATACATAAATATAGAACTTAATTACAAAGAAGAGGGTAGAGAAATGATACTTACTCCTCATGGAAAACATTATGAAAACATAGTAAAGGAGATAATTAAATAATGAAGGTACTTGGAATAGATACATCTTCAAAAGCTGCATCGGTTGCCATTATGGAAGATGATAAACTTATATCAGAATATACTATAAATAATAACAAAACACATTCACAAAAACTTATGCCAATAATTGAAAATATGTTTGAACTTAATGAAATGAGTGCAGACGATATAGATTTAATATCAGTATGCGTAGGTCCTGGTTCATTTACAGGGCTTAGAATTGGAGTTGCTACAGCTAAAGCTATAGCTCATGCGATAGATGTACCTATGGTTATTGTAAATTCACTTGAAGCACTTGCATTTAACATATCTATGACAAACAAAACAGTATACCCTATGATAGATGCACAAAAAAAACAGGTGTATACTTGTAAATATTCTTGGGACAAAGAATCTTTATTAAAAGTAGGAGAAATAGATGTAAAAAAAGTAGAAGATTTAGCTGAAGAACTTAAATCTTCATTAGAAGAATTCGTATTAATTGGAGAAGGTGCAGATTTACATAAAGAAGTTTTTGAAAATATAAATAACGTATATATAGCTCCTAATTCTCATAGATTATCAAGAGCATCTAGCATATGCGAAATAGGTATACAGAAATTTAAAAAAGGAGATACAAAAACTCATTATGATGTAGTACCTTATTATATAAGAAAATCTCAGGCAGAGGTTCAATATGAAGAAAAGATTAAGAGGTTAAAGGAAGATGGAAAATAATATAGTTATAAGAAATTTACAAGAAAAAGATATAGATGATTTAGTTGAAATAGAAGAACTTTGCTTTAAGACACCTTGGACAAAGAATTCCTTACAAAAAGAACTCAAAAACAAACTTGCTAGATACAAGGTAATAGAGAAAGATTCAAAAATAGTAGCCTATGCAGGAATATGGTTTGTAGTAGATGAAGGTCATATAACAAATGTTGCTGTTCATCCTGATTATAGAGGACTAGGGTATGGAAATCAAGTAATAGAAGCTTTAATAGACGAATGTGCAAAAAGTAATATAATATCTATGACTCTTGAGGTTAGAAAATCAAATGATACAGCTATTAAATTATATAAAAAATACGGTTTTAAATTATCTGGAATAAGACCTGGATATTATACTGATACTCAGGAGGATGCACTTATTATGTGGAAAGATATAGAAAAAGGAGAAAAAATATGAATGATATAATAACTTTGGCAATAGAAAGTAGTTGTGATGAAACTTCTGCCGCTATACTTAAAAATGGAAGAGAAGTTATATCTAATATAGTTGCAACTCAAATAGATCTTCATAAAAAATTTGGAGGAGTAGTTCCAGAGGTTGCATCGAGAAAACATGTAGAGAGTATAGATGCAGTAATTCAAAGTGCTTTAGATGAAGCTAACATGACATTTGATGATATAGATGTAATAGGGGTAACGCATGGACCAGGGCTTGTAGGAGCTTTATTGGTTGGACTATCTACTGCAAAGGCTCTATCATTTGCGTTAAATAAGCCTCTTGTAGGAGTTAACCATATAGAAGGACATATAAGTGCTAACTTTATACAAGATAAAGAACTAAAGCCTCCTTTTATATGCTTGATAGTGTCTGGTGGACACACTCATCTTGCTGAAGTTAAAGACTATGGAAAATACGAGATACTTGGAAGAACTAGAGATGATGCAGCTGGTGAGGCATTTGATAAAATAGCAAGAGCAATGAAGCTTGGGTATCCAGGAGGACCTATAATAGATAGATTATCCAAGATAGGAAACAAGGATAGTATTAAATTTCCTAGAATATACTTAGAGAATGATAGCTACGATTTCAGCTTTAGTGGACTTAAATCATCTGTTTTAAACTATTTAAATGCTAAGAAAATGAAAAATGAAGATATAGTAGTTGAAGACGTTGCGGCATCATTTCAGCAAAGTGTTGTAGAAGTGCTTACTAATAAAGCTATAAAGGCAGCTAAGGAAAGAGGATATGACAAAATAGTTTTAGCTGGAGGAGTAGCAGCAAACTCTGGGCTTAGAGAAATGTTAGTAGCTGAATGTAAAAATCACAACATAGATGTTAAATATCCATCTTTAGATTTATGTACGGATAATGCTGCTATGATCGGATGTGCAGCTTATTATGATTATATAAACGGTAAGGTTGATGACCTTAGCTTAAATGCAGTTCCAAATTTAAAACTTGGACAAAAATAGAATAAAGAAGGGCTTATTACATAAGCCCTTCCCACAATTCATATAAATTTTCTAATCTTGTTTCAAATTCGGATTTTTTGGATGTAACCTCTTTAGATTTTTCAGGATTAGAATATACCTCTTCCTGGCACATAAGTTCATTCAGGTTTTCTATTTCAGATTCAACTTCCATTATTTCTTTTTCAATGTTTTGTCTTTGAATCCTTAACTTTTTTTCAGATTCTTTCTTTTCTCTTTCTTTTCTTTTTTCTTCTTTTATTTGAGTTTTAGTTTTTTCTTCAGTTATTTCAACTACAGATTCTTCTAATTGTTTTTTCTTTTCTATATAATAATCGTAATTTCCTAGATATTCTTTTACGCCATCTGGTCCCAGGAGAATTATTTTGTCTACAACAGTATTTAAGAAATATCTATCGTGTGAAATAACAAATAAAGTACCTTCGTAATTAGATAAAGCTTCCTCTAATACTTCCTTGGAGTTAATATCTAAGTGATTAGTAGGCTCATCTAAAAGTAAAAAGTTAGATTTTGAAAGCATAAGCTTTAAAAGAGCAACTCTGGCTCTTTCTCCTCCACTTAAAGTTGATATTTTCTTGAATACATCTTCATCTTCAAATAAGAATGCTGCAAGCATAGTTCTTATTGTGTTTTGCTGTAGTAATTTATTTTCATTCCAAATTTCATCAATTATAGTATTATCTAAATTAAGAGTCTTTTGTTCCTGATGAAAATAACCTATATTAACATTTTGACCTAACTTAAAATTGCCATCTATAAGTTCTAAATTATTCATTAAAACCTTGAATAAAGATGACTTACCTATCCCATTAGGACCTATAAGTGCTACTTTTTCTCCTTTATATATATTGAAATCAACATTTTTAAATAATGCATTATTATCATACCCGACAGATAAATTTTCAACAGATAATACATCGTTTCCGCTAGTAACACATGGTTCGAATCTAATACGAGCTTTTTTAGTAGCTGCATCAGGTTTTTTTAGAACATCTATTTTATCGAGAGCTTTTTCTCTACTTCTAGCTCTTTTGACCTGTTTTTCTCTTCCGAATGATTTTAATTTTTCGATAACATCTTCTTGTCTTTTAATTTCTCTTTGTTGATCTTCATATTTTTTTTGTTCTATTTCTTTTTCTATTTTTGATTTTTTTACGAACTCAGAATAATTACCATTATATGCAGTTAAAGTTCTGTTATGAAGTTCAAATACTCTATTAACGGTTTGATCTAAGAAGTATCTATCGTGGGAAATTATAAGAACACTTCCTTTATATTGCTTTAAGAAAAATTCAAGCCACTCAACAGCTTCAGTATCGAGATGGTTGGTAGGCTCATCTAGTAAAAGTAGAGTTGGTTTTTTAAGTAAAAGTTTAGCTAAAAGGACTCTAGTTTTCTCTCCTCCTGATAATATATTAACATTTTTGTCCATATCATCATCAGAAAAACCTAGTCCTTTAAGAACACCTTTTACTTCTGACTTATAACCATAACCATTTTTATCAGAAAATAATTCTAGTTTGCGAGAGTATTCATTCATTAACTTTTCAAGTTCTTTAGATTCAATTTGTTCACTTTTAATTGATATTTTGGATTCCAAATCCCGAAGATTTTTTTCCATATCTATAAGATCATTAAAAACTGTTAAAACTTCGTCTAATATATTTTTTTTAGATTCAAAATTCATATTCTGTTCTAAATAACCTATCTCAGTATTCTTAGATGTGTATACATCCCCGCTATCATGAGAATAATCCCCTGATAATATCTTAAATAAAGTAGTTTTACCAGTTCCGTTGATTCCTACGACACCTACTTTATCTCCTTCATTTACTGTAAAACTTATATCATTTAATACAGAATCTACGCCAAAACTTTTATTTATATTATTGCAAGATAGAACAATCATATTTATAACCTCCTAAATTAAAACAAATGCTAAGTAAAATTATAAAGTTTAAATAAGATATAATCAAGTTCTGTATAGTTGATTACTAAAAAATGATAAAAAAACCTATCAGTCGACAAAAAAGTATGGTACAATAATAAGTATGGTATTTGACAGATGAAAAAGAGTTTGTTATAATTATATCAAAAAGAAACTATATACAAAGTAGGTGGAGAAATGTCTAAACAAATTTCGATGGCTGTAATAAGAAGACTGCCAAAATATTATAGATACTTAAGGGACTTATTGGATAGAGATATATATAGAATTTCATCTAAAGAGTTAAGTGAAATAATAGGTTTTACAGCTTCTCAAATAAGACAAGATTTAAATAATTTTGGTGGATTTGGACAACAGGGATACGGATATAATGTTGAGGAACTATACAATGAAATCGGAAAAATATTAGGTATAGATAAGGGTTATAATACTGTAATAGTAGGAGCTGGTAATTTAGGACAAGCTATTGCTAATTATTCTGGATTTCAAAATTCTGGATTTAAAATAAAGGCTTTATTTGAAGCTAATCCTAGACTTATAGGTCTTAAAATAAGGAATTTAGAGATATTCGATATAGAAGATATAGAAGAATACATAAAGGAAAATGATATCCAAATAGCTGTAATATGTACTCCTAAGGAGAGTGCTCAAGATATAGCGGATATATTGGCTAAATCTGGAATAAATGGAATATGGAATTTTGCACCAGTGGATTTGGACTTACCAGAAAATCTAGTGGTTGAAAATGTTCACTTAACTGAGAGTCTTTATACGCTATCTTATTTATTAAATGAAAAGAATAGTTAAAAATAAATAAAGAAGCTATCATTTGATAGCTTCTTTATTATGTATTATTCAGCGTTTGGTGCATCTACTGGACATACTCCAGCACAAGCTCCACACTCGATGCAAGTGTCAGCATCTATAACGTATTTGTCATCTCCAGCTGATATACAGCTAACTGGACATTCAGGTTCACAAGCTCCACAGCTTATGCAAGCGTCATTAATTTTGTAAGCCATTTTAAATTCCTCCTCTAAACAGTTATAATTTTCTATTAAATTATAGCAGAAATATGGAAAAATAACAACTGCTAACGATATTATTATACACATAAAATATGATTTTAAACATATTTTTGTGTTGATTTGATATTAACAGGAAAACGTGAGGCCTGAAGATTTATTACAAATTATTTCTGGGGTGAATTTTGTTGAAATTTTACAAAAACGGAATTTGGGCGTGCGATGAATGAAAGGAAAACATATGTTATGGAGTTCGCCTTAACTACTGATGACTCCTATAGATAGTTATATCTATAGGAGTTTTTTTGCATACTTGGGTGTTTTGATTTTGTTGAAGGGAACGTATTGAAATTATAACTATTGGAGCGTTAGGCCTTAAGCTATCTTCTAAGAGATTGCTGGTTCAAGAGCAAAATTCTTAGAAAAACAGAAGTTTCTCAATATTGATAATGTTCAAATTAATATTGAGGAATCATATTAAATTGTAATAAACTATTTTTGAATAAAAAAGAAGCTGAAAAAGAAACTGTTTAAAAAAAAGGGGGGGATTTTTAATGACAATAAAATTAGCCATAGGAACATTTGTAGGAGCATTTATATTTCCATTTATGATAAGACTTGTTTGGGGAAATCTAGTTGAAGATTTTGGTCCTATAGGAGGATGGATGGCAGCTGCATTCATAGTTGGACTTTGTTGGACTTTAAACCATGGCGTTGGAGCAATACATCAAATGGATGGTGGAGCATGGATAGATATGGCATGGGCAGCAGGTATAGGATTATGGGCAGCAGCTATAGTTGCTGATAAAGCTGATGTAGGAAAATCAATACCTACAATGGTATGTTCTCTAATAGGAGGAACATTAGGGGGATTCTTCTTATCAACATTTCTTTAAAATTTAGATGAAATAATATATAAACTAAATATAAAAATTGATTTACATCTTTACCAAAGATGTAAATCAATTTCAATCTAGGGTTTTGATAAGAGCTTTTTGAATATACAAATTATTTTCTAATATAATTTAATTAAATACATATAAAAAATGGGGGGGAATATGAATATGGAAAAGAAATACATAATGTCTTTAGATCAAGGAACTACAAGCTCAAGAGCTATACTGTTTGATAAAGGTGGAAAAATAGTAGGTGCATCTCAAAAAGAATTTACTCAAATATACCCTAAAGCTGGATGGGTTGAGCACGATGCTATGGAGATTTGGGGAACTCAAAGTGGAGTTGCTAGAGAAGTTTTAGAAAAGACAGGTATATCTCCTGAAGAGGTTACAGCAATAGGAATTACAAACCAAAGAGAGACTACTGTTGTTTGGGATAAGAATACTGGAAAGCCTATATATAATGCAATCGTATGGCAGTGTAGAAGAACAGCTGACATATGTGATGGATTAAAAGAAAGAGGTCTTGAGGAAAGTGTAAAAGATAAAACAGGACTTGTAGTTGATGCTTATTTCTCTGGAACAAAGATTAAGTGGATACTTGATAATGTAGAAGGAGCTAGAGAAAAAGCTGAAAATGGAGATTTATTATTTGGTAATATAGACACTTGGTTAATTTGGAACTTAACTAGAGGTAAGGTTCATGTTACAGATTATACTAATGCATCAAGAACAATGATTTATAATATAAAAGAGTTAAAGTGGGATGATGAATTACTTGAAGCTTTAGATATTCCAAAATCTATGCTTCCAGAAGTTAAACCTTCAAGCTGTGTATATGGAGTTACTGATGAGCATACATTTGGTGGAGCTCAAATACCTATAGCAGGAGATGCTGGAGATCAACAAGCCGCTTTATTTGGTCAGGCATGTTTTGATGAAGGTATGGCAAAGAATACTTATGGAACTGGATGCTTTATGCTTATGAACACAGGTGAAAAACCAGTAGCATCTAAAAATGGATTATTAACTACTATAGCATGGGGTGTAGATGGAAAGGTGGAATATGCTCTTGAAGGAAGTATATTTATAGGTGGAGCTTCTGTTCAATGGTTGAGAGATGAACTTAAAGTTATATATGATGCTAGAGAATCAGAGTATTATGCATCTTCAGTTAAAGATACTAATGGAGTTTATATGGTTCCAGCATTTACTGGACTTGGAGCACCTTATTGGGATATGTATGCAAGAGGAGCTATAGTAGGTCTTACTCGTGGAGCGAAAAGAGAGCATCTAGTAAGAGCAACTCTTGAATCTATAGCATATCAAACCAAAGATGTTTTAGAGGCTATGCAAGATGATTCAGGTATAGAACTTAAAGGACTTAAGGTTGATGGAGGAGCTTGCGCTAACAACTTCTTAATGCAGTTCCAAGGAGATATATTGGATGTTCCTGTTAATAGACCAGAAGTTATAGAGACTACTGCTCTAGGAGCAGCTTACCTTGCAGGTCTTGCTGTTGGATTCTGGAAGGATAAAGAAGAAATAAAAGAAAAGTGGGCTATAAATAGAACATTTAACCCTGATATGGAAGAAGAAAAGAGACGCACTCTTTATAAAGGATGGAAAAAGGCAGTAAGAAGATCTATGGAATGGGAAAAAGAAGATTTAGCTGAAGAGGCTAATGCATAAAAATAGTAATTATTAAGTAAGCTAAATAAATTTAAACTTTATGTTTAAGGCAAGGAGAAGAGAGATAGCCTAATCTAGGCTATCTCTCTGTATTTTTTTAGTGGGAATTTACAATTTGTATTAATTAGACTCTATTGATATAAATTCTAAGTTTCTGATAATTAAGGATTGTAGAATGAGGAGGAATAAATATGTTTGATGTAGCTGTAATAGGGGCTGGTGTTGTGGGAGCCAGTATAGCTAGAGAACTTTCTAAGTATAACTTAAGNAGTTAGAAATATATACAGCAACAAAAAAATTGTTGTTAGAGATGGGGAAGAAATAATACTACAAAAGAAAAGACCTCATATGATACCTTCAGAAATAGAAAACTTAAAGTTAAGTCCAGAAATTATTAAAAATCTAAAGGGTAATATAAGTGTTTGTGTAGAGGAGGCTTAATAATGGAAAAAAATATTACTTGCATAGTATGTCCTGTAGGTTGCAGATTGACAGGGTTACAACTACTGTTAAAATAAAAGATGGAGCTTTAAGATTAATACCTGTAAAAACTAGTGATTCAATACCAAAGGAACTTATATTTGAGCTTATGGAACTTCTTGATGATGTAGAGGTTGAAGCACCTGTAATGGTTGGAGATGTAATTGTTGAGAATGTATTAGATACCGGAATTAATATAGTTGCTAGTAGAGATATGAGCAAAGTCTCTTAAATATAAAAGTTTAATTAGAGGTTAATTGAAAAATGAAGGTTATTGAAATGACGTTGCTCTAATAATATCTCAATAACCTTCATTTTTGTTGTACTTTTAAAATTTGCGATAGCAAATTATATGGAAAGACTATCTAAGAACATAACTATGATAATAAGTAATATTAACAAATTTGAGTAGAAATATTTTAAGATGACTTTTGTTTTATAGTTGATAGACTTTCGGTTTCATCTAAATTAATCCACGGATACTTAGGTGTTGAAATTTTTTGAGAACTATATATGCCATGATGTCCTGAGAATAAGTAACTTACCATACAAGCTATGAATAAAAATATTACACCTTCGCCATGAAATAACTCAAGTCCCATTATAAAGCAAGCCAAAGGAGTGTTAGTAGCACCGGAAAAAACAGCTACAAAACCTAAGCTTGCAAGAAAGTATGGAGATATATTAAGTATTGGACCAAGTGCATTGCCAAGTGTTGACCCTATATAGAATAAAGGAGTAACCTCTCCGCCTTGAAAACCAGCACCAAGAGTTATGGATGTAAATAAAGTTTTCCAAAAGAATGCAAATGAAGAAATTGGTTCGGTTAAAGATTTAGAAATCATAGGAAGACCAAGGCCTACATAATCTCTGGTTCCAACAATATAAACTAAGATTATAACTATTAGTCCGCCAAAAGCACTTTTATATACAGGATTCTTTAAAACTCTATTAAATAAATATTTAAATGTAGAAGTTAATTCGCTAAATAATATAGAGCAAAGACCAAAGCATATCGATGCAATAATTACCTTTAATATAACCATAAAAGTCATATCCGGTATTTGAATCATTTCATAATGAGAGTGAGTAGCACCTAAAGCTAAGGCTACAAAGTTTGATACAAAGCTTGATATAAAACACGGTATGAATGCGAAATACTGCATTTCTCCAATTGCTACAACTTCCATAGCAAATACAGTACCTGCAAGAGGTGTTCCGAATACAGAACCAAATCCGCTGCTTATACCGCAAAGTAGCAATATCTTTCTGTCGGTAGAATCTACCTTAAATAGTTTACCTACTAGTTCTGCCATACTTCCACCCATTTGAACTGCTGTACCTTCTCTTCCTGCTGATCCTCCAAATAAATGAGTTACTACAGTCCCAAACAAGACAAGAGGTGTCATTATAAGAGGAATATCTTCTTTCTTTTGATCTCCAATTTGTACTTGTTCAAGTATCAAATTATTACCCTTAGAGCTATTTCTACCATATTTTTTATAAAGATAACTTACAAAAGCACCTCCTATAGGAAGCAAAAATAGCATATACGAATGATCAACTCTATAATTAGTTGCTGTTGATAGACTTATAAGAAAAAAAGCTGATAAGCATCCACTTAAAACTCCAACTAAAGAGGACATAAAAGTCCATTTAGTTAAGAATTTGATACCGCTAGTATCGAAAAAATATGATAATAATTTTTTGAAATGACTTTGTGTTTCTTTCATAAATACCCTCCGTGAAATTATTTTGTATACAAAAAAAACTTCTACAAAACAAGTGTTTTGTAGAAGTTATTAACCTTAAAGGTGGTTTAGGATTATCCAAGGGAAACTTCATTCCCAAATATTCAAATGCATTTAAAAGTATATCATAAATGTATTTAAAATGCAATATAAAATTAAAATTGATATATATATTTAAAACGAATAAAAATTAAAAGTTCCGAAAAGATGATAAATTTTAAATAAACGTTGAAAAATGCCATAAATTTGTAATATACTGTTTAATATAGAAATATAATAAGTATATACAAATAACAGGATAAAAAAGGAGAGAAACTATTTGAAAGAGTTATTAGAATATAATCCTATAATTGCAGCAGTAAAAAATGATAAAGGCTTACATGATGCAGTGAAATCTGATTGTGAAATAATATTCTTATTATATGGAGATATGATTACATTAAAAGAAAAAGTTGATTTTTTAAACAAGAACAAGAAAAAGGTTTTTGTTCATCTAGATATGATAACAGGATTTGCATCTAATCCCATAATAATAGACTATATAGCGTCCTCTATGAATGTAGAAGGAATTATAAGTACAAGGGTTAACATGATAAAAAGAGCTATAGACAAAAATATTAAAGCTGTGCAAAGGTTTTTTATAGTTGACTCTATGTCTTTGGATAGTGCTCTTGAGAGTCTTAAGAGGGTTAGACCTCAGGCGGTTGAAATAATGCCAGGTATAATGCCGAAGGTTATAAAAAAGGTGAATTCTCAACTCAAAATTCCGGTTATATCAGGAGGTCTTGTTGAAACCAAGGAAGAGGTTATATCAATTCTTAAAAATGGAGCGTCTTCTATATCAACTACTAACCAAGATATATGGGAAGAGTAAAATGATGAAATCTTCAAAAAATGTTGATTTTTAGAAAATGTTGAATTATAATGTAAGTACAACAATTTGATAAATAAAAGCTAGAGAAGAGAGAGCTATAATAAATAAGAAATTTATTTATATTATAGTTGTCTCTTTTTTTACTTTAAAAGATGTTGAATTTTGGAAGGATAAATAAGATTTAACTTAAGAGGCTAATGCCTGAAATGTAAATTTTTTCATCAAATTAAATAAATTTAAACTTGGTGTTTAAGGCAATGAGAAGAGAGATAGCCTAATCTAGGCTATCTCTCTGTCTTTTTATTGATATAAATTCTAAGTTTATGATATTCAAATCTATATTTGATATTTTGAAATATGAGTTTAAGTAATAAGTAAGGATTGTAGAATGAGGAGGAATAAATATGTTTGATGTAGCTGTAATAGGGGCTGGTGTTGTGGGAGCCAGTATAGCTAGAGAACTTTCTAAGTATAACTTAAGTACAGTTGTACTAGAAAAAGGAGTTGAAGTTTGTCAAGCAACTACAAAAGCAAATAGTGCGATAATTCATGGTGGATATGATGCTGTTGATGGAACTTTAAAGGCAAAGCTAAATGTTAAAGGGAATGAAATGTATGAAGATTTATGTAATGAACTGAACGTTCACTTTAAGAGAATTGGGTCTTTAGTTGTTGCATTTTCTGAAGAAGAAATGGAAACTATAAAAGATCTTTATGAAAGAGGAATTGACAATAAGGTTAAAGGCCTTGAAATATTAAATAAAGAACAGGTTAAAGAAGTAGAGCCTAATATAAGTAATGAGGTAGTAGGAGCTCTTAGATGTAAAAGTGCGGGAATTGTTTGCCCATTCAATTTAACTGTTGCTTTAATGGAAAACGCTATTACTAATGGGGTTAAGTTAAATACAGAGTGTGAGGTTACTAATATAACCAAAGATGAATACTTTAATATAGAGACAAAGAAAGGGAATATACAAGCCAAATATGTTATAAATGCAGCTGGATTATATGCTGATAAGATAAACAACATGATAGGCGGAGATGAGTATTACATTATAAGTAGAAAGGGAGAATACAGGGTTTTAGATAAATCTGAAGGTGATATTGTAAATCATGTATTATTCCAATGTCCAACTAAAAAAGGTAAGGGAGTATTGGTTGCGCCTACTGTTCATGGCAATATACTTTTAGGACCTACTGCTGAAGAAGTTGATAATCCAGAAGATGTATCAATAACAAAGGCTGGTTTAAGTTTTTTAACTAAAAATGCTAAAAAAAGTATACCAAGCCTTGATTTATCAAAGACTATAACATCTTTTTCAGGGGTTAGAGCAACTCCTAATATCAAGGATTTTATGATATTCGCATCAGATAAAGCTCAAGGATTTATAAATGTTGGAGGAATAGAATCTCCTGGACTTAGTGCAGCACCAGCTATAGCTGAGTATGTAATAGATATATTAAAAGAAGAGGGATTAGATTTTGAAGAAAAACAAAATTTCAATCCATATAGAAAAAAAGATAAGCCGTTTTCTCACATGAATAATGAAGAAAGAAAAGAAGCTATCAAAAAGGATATAAGACATTCAAAAATCATATGCAGATGTGAGACTACAACAGAAGCTGAAATAATAGATGCAATTCATAGACCAGCTGGAGCGAGAACAGTTGATGGAGTAAAAAGAAGAGTAAGACCAGGTATGGGAAGATGTCAAGGTGGATTTTGTGGTCCTAGAGTAGTTGAAATATTAGCTAGAGAACTTAATTTAGACATGGAAGATGTTTTAAAAGACTATGAAAATTCTAAAATGATACTAGGAAAAGTAAAAGAATCAAGGGGTGAGAAGGTTGAAATATGATGTTGTTGTAGTTGGAGGTGGACCAGCAGGACTTGGAGCTGCTGTTGAAGCGAAAAAACATGGAGCAAATAAGGTATTAATAATAGAAAGAGATAGAGAACTTGGAGGAATACTTAATCAATGTATCCATAATGGTTTTGGTCTTCATGAATTCAAAGAAGAACTTACGGGACCTGAATATGCAAATAAATTTATAAAAATGGTAGAAGAAAATGATATAGATTATATGTTAAACACTATGGTACTTAGTATAGAAGATAAGAAGATAATAGCACTTGGAGAAAAAGGACTTATAGATATTGAAGCAGTTTCAATAATTCTTGCAATGGGATGCAGAGAAAGAACAAGAGGAGCTATAGACCTTGCAGGTTATAGACCAGCAGGAGTTTATACAGCGGGAGCTGCTCAAAGATTTATGAATATGGAAGGCTACATGGTAGGTAAAAAAGTAGTTATATATGGTTCTGGCGACATTGGACTTATAATGGCTAGAAGAATGACTTTAGAAGGAGCTAAGGTAGAGGCTGTAGTTGAAGTCAACCCTCATTCAAGTGGTCTTACTAGAAATATAGTTCAGTGTTTAGATGATTTTGGTATTCCTCTTTTATTACAGCATGGAATAACTTATGTTCATGGAAAAAATAGGGTTACAGGAGTTACGATATCAAAGCTTGATGATAATAGAAATCCTATAGAGGGAACAAACAGAGAAATAGAGTGTGACACAGTATTATTATCGGTAGGTCTTATACCTGAAAATGAACTTTCAAGTGATACAGGAGTAAAGCTTCACAATACAACTAAGGGTCCTGTGGTAAATAATAAAATGCAAACTAATGTTGATGGAGTATTTGCATGTGGAAATGTTGTTCATGTTCATGACTTAGTTGACTTTGTAACTAAGGAAAGTAGAATAGCAGGAAGAAATGCTGCTTTATATGTTTTAAATAAAATAGAAAATAATGAAACTATAGAGACTGAGGCTGGAGAAGGCATTGGATATATAGTACCTCAACAAATAGATACTAAATTAGGAGAAGAAGTTAACTTATTTATGAGAGTTAGAAATATATACAGCAACAAAAAAATTGTTGTTAGAGATGGGGAAGAAATAATACTACAAAAGAAAAGACCTCATATGATACCTTCAGAGATGGAAAACTTAAAGTTAAGTGCAGAAATTATTAAAAATCTAAAGGGTAATATAAGTGTTTGTGTAGAGGAGGCTTAATAATGGAAAAAAATATTACTTGCATAGTATGTCCTGTAGGTTGCAGATTGACAGTTAAAAAGAATGAAGATAAAGTTTATTCGGTTACAGGGAATACATGTAAAAGAGGGGAAAAATACGGGGTAGAAGAGATGACAACTCCTAAGAGAATGGTTACAACTACTGTTAAAATAAAAGATGGAGCTTTAAGATTAATACCTGTAAAAACTAGTGATTCAATACCAAAGGAACTTATATTTGAGCTTATGGAACTGCTTGATGAGATTGAGGTTGAAGCACCTGTAATGGTTGGAGATGTAATTGTTGAGAATGTATTAGATACCGGAATTAATATAGTTGCTAGTAGAGATATGTGTAAAGTTTCTTAAAAAATAGGAACTTAATTAGTGGTTAATCGAAAAATGAAGGTTATTGAAATACCGTTACTCTAATAATATTTTAATAAAACTAAAGATTGATCTAGATAAACATCCTAAAAGTTCTAAACTCCCGTTGGTTAGACAACGAACTTTCTTAACGGATATTGATCTAGCTCAATCTAAGTTTTATATAAAAATATTAAAAATGAGTAACTAACATTTCAATAACCTTCATTTTTAATTTATACGTAGAATATGAATATCAATGTTTATATGACTTAATATTTTTAATAAAACTAAGAATTACATCTTATTGAATATCCTAAAAGTTCTAAAAGCCCTAACAGTCAGACAACGAACTTTCTTAACGTGTATTCAAACGACATAATGCAAGTTTTAAGCAAAAACATTTAAATCATTCTCTAACATTTTAATCCCCTTCATTTTGTAGGTATAGTTTTTAGTTGTAATTTATAGTGAGGTAGGATCAATTTTATGTTATAGGAATTAATACTAAAAAACTGTCTATGGAAATGTTTTGGTTATATTCAAAATATAGTTGTATTCACGGTATTTTTATAGACAGTTTTTGATAACCCACAAACTATGAAAAAGAACTTATAGAAAATAAGCAAAAGATACCTAAATAGGGTTATAATATATATTATTACTAAATGAAGAGAGGTATTTTTATGAAGGTATATGCACTTTGTGGAGCTAGTGGTACGGGAAAGAGTTATAGAGCATTAAGTATAGCTCATGAAAATGATATAGATTATATAATAGATGATGGAATTCTTATACACAAGAACTGTATAGTAACTGGTATTTCAGCTAAGAATGCTTCTACTAAGATGGAGGCAGTTAAGAGGGCTATATTTGAAGATTTAGAGCATAGAAGTAATATGATAAAGGCTATAGAGAAAAATGACGTTCAAAGCATATTAATAATAGGGACATCTTGGAAAATGATAAACAAAATAGCGGCTAGATTGGATCTACCTGACATTTATAAAAAAATAAATATGGAGGATATAGCAACAAAAGAAGAGATGGATGAGGCTAGAAAAAGTAGAATGGAAAAAGGAATTCATATAATACCTCTTCCTACTTTTGAAGTGAAAAAACATTTTTCTGGTCTTTTTACAAATCCTATTAAACTTTTGTTCAAGGATAAAAATAGTGATATAAAGGAATTTGAAAAAACTCTTATAAGGCCTACTTTTAGCTATATGGGTAAATACTATATATCTCAGAAAGCTATACGACAAATAGTTACGTATGAAATGACTAAATTTGAAGATGTATGTCAAACAATCTCTATAGATATAAAACACAATAGATCAGGCATAAAAATTGATATAAAAGTCAAACTTAAAATAGTCGAAATATTAAGACAATGCGAAAGTATACAAGAACAATTAATGAATACACTAGAAAATACAACGCTTCTGAGTGTTAACAGTATAAATATACATATAGTAGATATTTGTTAAAAAATAAATAACCATTTAATATGTTTACAAGTTAAATTTTAGTATGTTATAATTTGGTTAAGGAGCGGGAAAACATTTTCCTTGATTCGACAAATAACAACTTTGTCAAAGTAGAAAATGATTAACATTAATAGAGGGGGTTTATTTAAATGTCAAAAGAAATTTTAAGTGCTAAAGATTATATATCTAATGTAATGGAGAATGTTACAAAAAGAAACAGTACAGAGCCTGAGTTTTTACAAGCTGTTGAAGAGGTATTAAATACTTTAGCTCCAGTTTTAGAAAAACGTCCAGAATATATAGAAGCTAACATATTAGAAAGAATAACTGAGCCAGAAAGACAAATAGTATTCAGAGTACCTTGGGTTGATGATGCAGGAAATATTCAAGTTAACCGTGGAATGAGAGTACAATTTAATGGAGCTATAGGACCTTACAAAGGAGGACTTAGATTCCATCCATCAGTTTACATAGGTATAATCAAATTCTTAGGATTTGAGCAAATATTCAAGAACTCATTAACTGGACTTCCAATAGGAGGAGGAAAAGGTGGAGCTGATTTCGATGCTAGAGGAAAATCAGATGCAGAAATAATGAGATTCTGCCAAAGCTTTATGACTGAGCTTTACAGACATATAGGACCAGATGTAGATGTTCCAGCTGGAGATATCGGTGTTGGAGGAAGAGAAATCGGATTCTTATACGGACACTACAGAAGAATAAAAGGAGCTTTCCAAAACGGAGTTCTTACAGGAAAAGGACTTTCATATGGAGGAAGTTTAATAAGACCTGAAGCTACAGGATTTGGAATATCTTACTTCTGTAATGAAATATTAAAGCATGAAGGAGATACTTTTGAAGGAAAGACTGTTGCAGTTTCTGGATTTGGTAATGTTGCTTGGGGAGTATGCCAAAAAGTTAGAGATCTTGGAGGAAAGGTTGTTACACTTTCTGGACCAGATGGATACATCTATGATAAAGATGGTATCGTAACTGATGAAAAGATAGACTACTTAGTAGAAATGTTAAAAGAGAACAAAGGTGCAAGAATTAAAGATTACGCTGATAAGTTTGGATGCGAATTCATAGCTGGAGAAAAGCCATGGGGAAGAAAAGTTGATATCATAATGCCTTGTGCTATTCAAAATGATATTACTATAGAACATGCTAAGCAAATAGTAGCAAATGGAATTAAGTACGTTTGTGAAGGTGCTAATATGCCATGTACTAATGAAGCTGTTGAGTATTTCTTAGAGAATGGACTAATAGTTGGACCTTCTAAAGCTGCTAATGCTGGTGGAGTTGCAGTTTCTGCTCTTGAAATGTCTCAAAACAGCATGAGACTTTCTTGGACTAAAGAAGAAGTAGATGCTAAGCTTCATTCTATAATGGTAAATATTCATGAAAATGCTAAGTCTGCTGCTGAAGAGTATGGATTTGGATATAACTTAGTTGCTGGAGCTAACGTAGCTGGATTCTTAAAAGTTGCGGATGCAATGCTAGCTCAAGGAAACTACTAATAATAAATTTTAAATCAGATAGAGTGATTTACTCTATCTGATTTTTTTGTTCCAAAAAAGTATGCCTTTAAAATATTTATAATAAAAACTTTATATACATAAAAAAATCAAATAAAAAGTAATAAAATTTTCATTACATAATGTAATATTATGGTTTATATGGTATTATTTTAAATGGAGAAGTCGATAAAATTCAATTTATGTTATTAGGGGGATATTAATGATTAGCATAAAAAAAGAAAGAATATATGCCATTAAAATCATATGTATATATGCTATTATTGCAAAGGCTTTTGTTTATATAAGTAGATATATAATAAGTTCTACTTTTAAAAGCATTGATAAATTAATCTTGTTTGATTATATAAAATGCAATATATGTATAGTTATAACTTCTATAGGGTTTTATATTGTAATAGAAAAATATATCAGAATTATTAAAAATTTAAAAAATGAAATTCAAGTAAACGATGAGCAATATAAATTTGTAATAAATAATACAACTGGAGGTCTTTGGTACTGGGATATAGAAAAAAAGAATATAGTATTTCCATTTAAATGGAAAAGTATACTGGGATATGAAGATTATGAACTATCTGAATCAGAAGATGATTGGTTAAAACTGATACATCCAGATGATTATGATTATGTATTAAAAAAGACATATGATTATATGAACAAAAAAATAGATAAATATATATTAGAATATAGAATGAAAAAAAAGGATGGAACATATATATGGGTATTAGATAGAGGACAAGGTATTTGGGATGAAAATGATGAAATAATAAAATTTATGGGAACTTATACAGATATAACAGAGATTAAGGAAAATGAGATAAGCTTGAAGCAGAGTGAAGAAAAATTTAAGACATTATTTGATAATGCAGGAGATGCTATTGCGCTTATACAATTAGATAGTAGTTGCATAGATGGATATATAGAAATCAATAAGAGTGCTTGTAAAAGACTTGGATATACCAAAGAAGAATTATTGAATATGACACCATATGATATAAGAGATGATAGATCATATAATAAGTATAAAGAAGCTTTAATAAAGCTAAATGAATCAAAATGCATAACGTATGAAACAATTCATATAACTAAGGATGGAACTAAAATACCGGTTGAAATAAATTGGCATTTATTTGAATTCGATAATAAAAAAGTTATATTATCTATTGCTAGAGATATAACACAGCGAAAAGAGGCTAATGACAAGCTATTAAAGATAATAGAAGAAAATGAAGAATTACTCGTAAAGACTATTGAGAATGATAGAATAAAAACTGAATTTTTTTGCAATATATCTCATGAGTTTAAAACTCCGTTAAATGTAATACTTGGAACTATTCAATTGTTGAATACTTACAATAATGATAATTACATAAACATAGAAGCAGAAAAATTTAACACGTATATAAATATGGGAAAACAAAACTGTCTTAGATTATTAAGACTTATTAATAATATTATGGATATTACAAAAATAGAATACGATGCTTTTGAAGTTAAATATAAAAATTATAATATTATATATATAATAGAAAGTATAACTCAATCTGTAGTAGAATTTGCAAAATCAAATGGAATAGATATAATATTTGATACTGTGGTAGAAGAAAAAATAATCTCCTGTGATGCAGATATAATAGAGAGAGTAATACTAAATATATTATCAAACTCTATAAAAAATACTGATAAAGGTGGATGCATATGGGTAAATATATACGATGAGAATGAGTGTATACTTATAAAAATAAAAGATAATGGTATAGGAATACCAAAGGATAAAATAGAAACTATATTTGATAGATTTACTCAGGTGGATGGATCTTTAAAAAGAAAACATGAAGGAAGTGGAGTGGGTCTATCTCTTGTAAAATCTTTAGTAGAAAAACATAATGGAGATATTTGGGTGACTAGTGAAGTGGGGGTAGGTACCCAAACATCCATAAGGTTACCGGATAATAATTGTAATAATAATTATGAGATTGAGGAAGAATATAGTTATAATAATAATTTGGTTGAAAAAATAAATATTGAATTTTCGGATATATATTCATTATAATTAAAATGAAATGAATAAATAGTAAAGGAGGAAATGAAATGAGAGTAACTTTTATGAAGGTTGAGGATATAAATAGATTCGTAGAATTTGTATCTACGTTAAAAGGAAAGGTGTACTTGAAATCTGGAGAGTATTCTGTAAATGCAAAGTCTATAATAGGAGCTATGTATATAGTTAATGAAAATCCCGATGAAATAGTTGTAGAGGTTGAGGACGAAGGTGAAGCTAAACAAGTATTGACATTTTTAATGCAGGGATCACATCTTAAAGAAGAGTAAAAAAAGACGACTTAAATTTTAAGTCGTCTTTTTTTATGTAATAAAGCGAACTTAAAGTTATTTAGAAAATATAATGTAAAATTCTGTATTTCTCGGGAAATATGTTTGAAAGGGGAATAAAATATGATAGATTGTCACATACATATATCTCTTGATGGAATAGATTTCAAAAAAGCAAGAGAAAACGGAAAAAGAGAAGAAATATTTGATATTATAGGAAAAACATTAAAAGAATATAGAAAAAGGTGAATTTATTATATATGATTTTTATATAATTAAGATAAGACATCAAAAGGAAAAAGGTTAAGCATGATTTATAATAGAATTTTTAAATTTACTTTTTACAATTTTATTACAACTTAAAAACACTTTGGTTAAATTTAAAAGCTATAATTAAATTATAATAAAACAATAAATTTTAAAGGAAGAGGGTTGAAATAATGATAAATATAATAGCAATATTATTAGCAACACCATTTATAGTGGGAATACTAGCACCTATATTTTTAGAGCAAGATATTAAAATTGGTAAATATTAATATCTCAATTTAAACATAATGATTAATATGAATTAGAAAATTGAAAAATATATAAAATTTAAGGAGAAAATCATATGAAGATTTTATTTATTTCTATGTGTATATTTAATCTATTTTTTAGTATTTTATATTTTGGTTACACATAAGCCATATCTTATTATAAATAGGATAATGGCTTTTTTTATTTATATAAAAACTATAATTTTACAACTTTTTTACAATAAAAATATAATTCCTATATATTTGATTTGTATAATGAATTTAACGAAAGAAATTAAATATATAGGGGGAAATTAATTATGAAATTTATGAAAATAAAAAAAGGATTACCAATAGTATTAATAGCAGGAATGTTATTAACAGGAGGAGTACCAAGTTTTGCAGCAATGAACAATGTATCACAAACACAAGCAGTACAAGCTAATGCACAAGTAAACAAAGAACAAGCAAAAGAAATGGCTATAAAAGCATTTGAAAAATATTTAAATACAAATATAGATGAAAAAAAATTATTTGAAGAAACAAAATTATTAAAAGTAGGAGATAAATATAATTTTGAAGGAAAGGATCATTGGAATATTACTTGGACAACATATGATAATAACAAGGATATAGAGAGTATGACGGATGCTGAGCTAGATAAGTATAATGAAGATATTCATAAGGGTATAGGTTATTGTATAGGAATAGACGAAAAAAGCGGACAAATAATGGGAATATCAATAATAGATGGAAATAGAACTTGTACAAAAGAACAAGAAATAAAAACAGAAGATGCAAAGAAAATTGTATTAGATTACATAAAGAAAAATAAACTAGTAGACAATGCAGAAAAATTAGAGTTCTTAGGAGATGTAAGAATGGATCCATCATTATGCACTATTGCATATAAATATGGAGAAAATAAGGTTGTAACTGTTTCAGTAGAATCAGCTTCAAAAAAAGTATCAGGTTTTAGTTATACAGATGAAGAAAGTACAAAGAAAGCAATAGAAAATACTAAAGATTATAAAGAAAAAGGACTACTTGGATAAAAATGTATTTGAATAAAAGTAAGGTTAGGTATTAGTTAAAATACTTAACCTTACTTTTTTTGAGACAAAAATGTAAGGTTAAGACTATAAAAAACTCCTAAATTGATTAGGAGTTTTTAAACTACATATTTAATATTTTTTTTATTTCATCAGCTATAATATCTAGTTGCTCAGGATTTTTTATTAAATCAACTTTATCTATATTTACATATAATATAGGTGAGTCGGTATAACTTTTAATCCAATTTTCATATCTTGAATGAAGATTTTCCCAGTATTCTCTAGGAACCCTTTTCTCCATATCTCTACCTCTTAAATTTATTCTATCTATTATAGTGTCGATAGAACCGTTTAGATATATCATAAGATTTGGTTTTTTTAAGTGAGGTATCATATCGTAAAATAAATCTCTATATGTTTCGAAGTCTCTTTTGCTCATTTTATGGTTGTCATATAAAGATTTTGCAAATATTTCAACATCTTCATATATACTTCTATCTTGTATATTATTAAATCCATTAGATGCTATTGATTTTTGCTGTTTAAATCTTTGGGCTAAAAAGTACAACTGAAGATGGAATCCCCATTTTTCTTGATCTGTATAAAAATCATCTAAATAAGGGTTGTCATCTACTTTTTCAAAGTGAGAATTTAAATTAAGTTTTTGAGATAATAACTTTGTTATAGTAGATTTACCTGCTCCTACATTTCCAGCTATAGTTATAAATATATTTTCATTTTCATCTCTAGGTATTGATGAAGTGTTATTATTTATAAGTTTTAACATTAGATGCCTCCTAAATTTTTAATGCTGTCTTCTACCTGTTCAATAATCCATTCTTTATCTTTTTGGCAGTTTATAAAATCCATGTTTGTATTATCTACATTTATTATGATTGGAGTTTTTTCACCAAAATAGTGCTTTAAAGATCTCTCATTAAAATAATACTCGTATTCTTCTCTTAGATTGTTTATATAATTTCTATCCATTTGTCTTTCAAAATTTCGATCTCTAAGGGCTATTTTTTTCATCAAAGTATCTGTACTAGAATTAAGATAAATTATTATATCTGATTGAGGTAGACCATTTACAAAAATATCATAGACTTGCTTGTATTTATGGAATTGCTTTTTGTTGAGTGTAAGACCTGCAAATATCAAATTTTTAATTATGTTATAATCACTGATTACCATAGTACCTTTTTTTAGTGAAGCCTCGATATCTTCTAATTGTTTTACTCTATTAAAGAAAAAGAATGATTCTGTTTGAAGAGCATAATCTTTAATATTAGTATAAAAATGAGATAAGAAAGGATTTTCTTCAACTATTTCTCTTAAATGATGTGAATTAAAATGAGAGTTTAGTATATTAGATAATGTAGTTTTACCAACACCTATAGGTCCTTCTATAGAAATTAAAATTCCTCTTTTTGTATTTTTCATTATTAAAATCACCTTCTAAAAATAATATGTACAATATTGTATCAAAAAAATAGTGTTAGTTCCACAATAGTAGAGCAAAAATAATATTCTAAATTATAACATATTATAATATGCTGCAGTTTATTGTTAAATTATAAAGAAATTATATACATTTGTCTAATCTATATAATCAACCTTTAATTGAATTCCAATGAAAAAAATGGTAAAATAGTTCTAGTGAAAGGTAGGAAGGGTGAAGAAATGAAGATATTAATTGTAGATGATGCGACTTTCATGAGAAATTTTCTATTTGACAATATGAAAAAATGTGGATTTGAAGTTATTGGAGAGGCTTGTGATGGAAAAGAAGCTGTTCAAAAGTATATTAAATTAAAGCCTGATCTAGTTACTATGGATATAACTATGCCAAAAATGAATGGGATAGAAGCGTTAAAAGAAATAATAAAAATTGATGAAAATGCAAAAGTTGTAATGATATCTGATATAGGTCAACATGATAAGATTATTGAAGCTATAAAAAATGGAGCGACAGACTTTATAATAAAGCCTGTACACCCAGATAGGCTAAAAGAATCATTAGAAAAGATTTTTGTATAAATAATTAAACAATACTACAGATTTCATCTCGCTTTACCATATTTTTATACATATAATTAGCAGACTCTATTATGTTAAAGGCAAGAGCTGCTCCACTTCCTTCACCAAGACGCATATTCATATAAAGCATAGGTTCTAGTTGTAGAAGTTCAAGAGCTTTACTTGTAGCCTTTTCTTTTGAAAAATGAGATGCGATCATATATTCTTTAGTTGTATTATTGAGATTGTACGCGATAATAGCAGCGGCATAAGAAATAAAACCGTCTAATACAATAGGTATATTATTACTACTTGCACTTAGTATAACACCAGCCATAGCACCTATTTCAAAACCACCTACTTTAGATAAGACATCTATAGGATCTTCTTTTATAGGGTTATTGATATGTATGGCTTTTTTTATTGTATTTGCTTTTCTTAGTATAGAATCACTGTCCAATCCGGAACCCATTCCTGTAACATCCAAAGGATTAGAATCTGTAAATACGGATATTATAGCACTAGAGGCTGACGTATTTCCTATTCCCATCTCGCCTATTCCAAGTACTGTATACCCATTGTTTATAAGTTTGTTAGATAATTCAATACCTATTTCCAGTGAACGAATAGCCTCCTCATATGTCATTGCAGGACCTTTTGCCATATTAGAAGTTCCTCTTCTTATTTTATAATCTAAAACTCCATCTATTAAATCATCACAGTTTATACCCACATCAACTGCAACTACATCTGCATTTGCAGTTTTAGCTAAACAACCTACTCCGCTAACTCCTTTTACGAAATTAGGAATTTGAAGTCTGGTAATTTCTTGAGGATCTGGAGCAATACCTTCTTCATAAATACCGTGATCAGCGGCAAATGCTAGTATAGCTTTTTTAGAAGTATCAAAGTCTGTCTTTTTATATATACCAGATAACTGCACGCATATATCTTCTAATTTTCCAAGACTTCCTACAGGCTTAAAAAAACTATCCAGTTTTTGTTGAGCTAAATCCATGTATTTTCTGTCAATTTTACTTATAGAATTAATTGTTTGATTTAAAAGCTTCATATTTTTATTTTCCCCCTTTGATATGTTTAATTAAATTATACAACTTAAAAAGTCCATATCTTTAATTTTTGGTATCAAAAATTAAAGATATGGACTTTGCCTTCATCCTTATCAAGTATACAAGGTAGGTCTCCTGACTTTGCTTCATCGCTATATCCTCCTTCCCAGAATGAACCAGTGGATATATGTATATAGCTTCACATTACAGTGGTGGGTCCGTTTAGGATTTTAACCTAATTCCCTATTATCCTATTAAAGGCACCTTGTATTAAATAGTATATTCTATATATATGAGATGAATTCCTTTTTTTACTTATTAGGAAATTATAAAATTTTAATGTGAATTTTTAAATTTAAAAACACGTTTTTTGGGTAAATTAAAAGTATAAGTACATAGTGAGGAGTGGAAAATTTATGAAAATATATGAAAAAAATAATTCGGTTGTAGTTGAAGATATAAAAGATTTTGAGCCTAAGCATATATTTGAGTGTGGTCAATGCTTTAGATGGAATGAAGAAGATGATGGATCGTATACTGGAGTAGCATTTGGTAAAATACTAAATATAAAAAAAGAAGAAAATTTAGTGTATTTTAATAATACAAATCTAGATGATTTTCATAATATATGGTATAAGTATTTTGATTTAGATAGAGATTATTTTAAAATAAAAGAAGAATTGTCTCAAATGGACAAATACTTAAATGAAGCTGTAAAGTTTGGATACGGTATAAGAATACTTAATCAAGATGAATGGGAAATATTGATATCATTTATAATATCAGCTAACAATAGGATATCTATGATAAAAAAAGCAATAGAAAATTTATCTATGAATTATGGAGAATATATAGGAGAATATAAAGGTAAAAAGCATTATGCTTTTCCATCTATTGAAAAAATGAATTCATTGACACAAGAACAGATAAGAAAATGTGGAACTGGATTTAGAGATCAGTATATAAAAGATACAGCTTTTATAATAAAAAATGATAATGAAGATATATATAAATACAAGAATTTAGATACGGATATGTGCAAGAAGGGACTTTTACAATTTTGCGGAGTTGGACCAAAGGTTGCAGATTGCATAATGTTATTCTCTATGGAAAAGTACGATACATTTCCAGTTGATGTATGGGTTAAGAGAGTTATGGAGGAATTTTATGTAGATGAAAGTCTTAGTTTAAAAAAAATAAGAGAATATGGGATAAATAAATTTTCAAATCTATCTGGATTTGCTCAACAATATCTATTTTACTATGCAAGGGAGCTTGGTATAGGAAAGAAATAGGAGGTGATTGACATAATAGACATTATAATGTGGGCACTTGGAATATTATTTACATTATCTACAATATTAGTATCATTAGTAATATTCTTGGAGAATAGAGATCCTTCTAAAACGATAGCTTGGCTGTTGCTTTTTGTAGTATTTCCAATAGGTGGTTTTATAATATATATACTCTGTGGTCAAAATGTGAGGCGTAAGAAGATATTTAAGACTCAGAAGATATTCTCAGATATAAAAGTTAGTGATTTATTCAATAATATAAAAGAATTTGATAATCTATTGTGTATAGAAAAGCAGGCTATAATGGATAATATTATATTTAATGATAGCAGTATGGATAATTCTAAGAGAGTTATGAGTTTATTACTAAATACTGGAAGAGCCCCGTTTACACTTAACAACAATATAAAGATACTAACTAATGGAAATCAAAAATTTGATGCGATGATAAAAGATTTAAAAAAAGCTAAGCACCATATACACATGGAGTATTACATTATAAAAAATTCAGATATAGGAAATAAAATAAAAAAGATATTGATAAAAAAAGCAGATGAGGGAGTAAAGGTTAGAATACTTTACGATGATGTAGGTTGTTGGAGACTTTGGTTTGATAGAAAGTTTTTTGATGATATGAGGGAGCACAATATAGAAATATATCCGTTTTTAAAATCAAAAATTCCTTTTTTAAATAGAAGGTTAAACTATAGAAACCATAGAAAAATAGCTGTAATAGATGGAAAAATAGGATATACAGGAGGTATAAATATAGGAGACGAATACTTAGGAAAAAATAAAAAATTCGGATTCTGGAGAGATACCCATATGAAGATAACCGGTGAATCGGTTTATATGTTACAGCTTACATTTTTGCTGGACTGGTATTTTGCTACCAAAAACAGAATATTCGATGGACAGTATTTTCCATCTATATCTTATAAAGGAGATAGTATAGTTCAAATAGCTGCAAGTGGTCCTGATTCTGATTGGGAGGTAATACATCAAGCTTATTTTAGTGCTATATCAAAGGCAAAAAAGAGAATATATATACAAACACCATATTTTATACCTGATGAGAGTGTATTGATGGCTTTAAAAACGGCAGCTTTAAGTGGTGTTGATGTAAGAATAATATTTCCACAAATAGCAGATCATAAAATAGTTCATCTAGCATCATCTTCATATTTTAAAGAGATATTAAGAACAGGAGGAAAAGTATACCTATACAAAAAAGGATTTATGCATTCAAAGATATTGCTAATAGATGATGACATATGCTCTGTAGGTAGTGCTAACATGGATCTTAGAAGCTTTATGATTAACTTTGAAGTAAATGGATTTATATATGATGAAAAGGTCACCAAAAGACTTGAAAAGGATTTTATGGAAGATATAAAACATAGCGAAGAGATAAAGTATGAAGATTATATAAATAGATCTGTAGTTCAAAAAATAAAAGAATCGGCGGCTAGATTATTCTCGGCTGTGTTATAAAAACAAAAATTATTCATTTTGAATGAATAATTTTTGTTTTTTTTTGTTAAGTATTTTAATTAAAGACACTATGCTACAAGATATTTACGAAAATCGATGAAAAAAGTAAATAAATACTTATTAAAAGACTTGAAATATAAGTCTAAGTTAGGTATATTATAATTATGATTAGCACTCATGCAAGGTGAGTGCTAAAAGGGAATTAATATAATATATATTACGAGGAGGGGTTATAATGAAAATCAAGCCATTAGCTGATAGAGTAGTTATAAAAAAATTAGAAGCAGAAGAAAAAACTAAAAGTGGTATAGTTTTACCTGGAAGTGCAAAGGAGCAACCACAAATGGCTGAGGTTGTAGAAGTAGGACCTGGTGGAGTTGTAGATGGAAAAGAAATTAAAATGGAAGTTAAGATTGGAGATAAGGTAATATTCTCTAAATACGCTGGAACAGAGGTTAAATTAGAAGGCGAAGAGTATACTATTTTAAAACAAAATGATATATTAGCGATTGTAGAATAGATTATCAAATTATACATAAATAGGAGGGGTTTTTAATGGCTAAGGAAATTAAATTTGCTGAACAAGCAAGACGTTCATTAGAAAAAGGAGTTAATAAACTTGCAGATACTGTAAAGGTTACTCTAGGACCGAAGGGTAGAAATGTTATATTAGATAAAAAATTTGGATCACCACTTATAACTAATGATGGTGTTACTATAGCTAAAGAGATAGAGCTTGAAGATGCTTATGAGAACATGGGTGCTCAACTTGTTAAGGAAGTTGCTACAAAAACTAATGATGTAGCAGGAGATGGAACTACTACAGCTACTGTTTTAGCTCAAGCTATAATCAGAGAAGGATTAAAGAATGTAGCTGCAGGATCTAATCCAATACTTATTAGAAAAGGAATTCAAAAGTCTGTAGAAGTTTCTGTTGCTAAATTACATGAAAATTCAAGACATATAGAGAATAAAGAATCTATAGCTCAAGTTGCTGCTATTTCTGCAGGAGATGAAGAAGTAGGTAAGCTTATAGCTGATGCCATGGAAAAAGTAGGTAAAGATGGAGTTATAACTGTTGAAGAGTCTAAGACTATGTTAACAGAGCTTGATGCAGTTGAAGGTATGCAGTTTGATAGAGGATATTTATCTCCTTACATGGTAACAGATGTTGAGAAGATGGAATCTGTTTTAGATAATCCATATATATTAATCACAGATAAGAAGATAAACAACATACAAGAAATACTACCAGTGCTTGAGCAAATAGTACAACAAGGTAAAAAACTTCTTATAATAGCTGAAGATGTAGAGGGAGAAGCTCTTGCTACTTTAGTAGTTAACAAGTTAAGAGGAACATTCGAAGTTGTAGCTATTAAAGCTCCTGGATTTGGAGATAGAAGAAAGGCTATGCTTCAAGATATAGCAATACTTACTGGTGGTCAAGTTATATCTGAAGAAGTAGGACTTGATTTAAAAGAAGCTGACTTATCTATGTTAGGTAGAGCTGCTACTGTTAAGGTTACTAAGGAAACTACTACAATAGTAGATGGAGCTGGTAATGAAGTAGAAATTAAAGATAGAGTAAATCAAATAAAAGTTCAAATAGAAGAGACATCTTCTGAGTTTGATAAAGAAAAATTACAAGAAAGACTTGCAAAGCTTTCTGGAGGAGTAGCTGTAATTAAGGTTGGAGCTGCTACTGAAACTGAGCTTAAAGAAAGAAAACTTAGAATAGAAGATGCTCTTAATGCTACAAGAGCTGCTGTTGAAGAAGGTATAGTATCAGGTGGAGGAACTGCACTTGTTAGTGTTATACCTGCGGTTGAAGAGTTAATTGAAACTCTTGAAGGAGAAGAAAAGATAGGTGCTAAGATAATAAGAAAAGCACTTGAAGAGCCATTAAAGCAAATTGCTATTAACTGTGGACTTGAAGGAGCAGTTATAGTTGAGATGGTTAAAAATTCTGATGTTGAAATTGGATTTGATGCTTTAAATGAGACTTATACTAATATGATAGAGGCTGGAATTGTAGATCCTACTAAGGTTACAAGATCAGCACTTCAAAATGCAGCATCTGTAGCTGCTGTATTCTTAACAACAGAAGCTGCTGTTGTTGATATTAAATCAGATGATCCTATGCCAGCTATGCCAGGTGGAATGGGTGGCGGAATGCCAATGATGTAATTTAAGAAGACCTTTGGGTCTTCTTTTTTTTATGTTAAAATAAGCTATGATAATTATTAGGGGGGATAGATATGAAATTATCCATAAATAAGTTAAAAGAGTCTACTGTTTTTTTAAATAATTTATTTGAAAATATAACTTCTGCTATATTTTTAGTTGATAAAAATGTTAGAATACAGGAGTTTAATGATACATTCAAGGTATTATTTAGTAAACCAGATAGCGAAATATTAAATGGACTATGTGGTAATGTTATAGGTTGTATTTATACAGTTGAAGAAAATGAAGAGTGTGGGAATACTTCAAATTGTGGGACGTGCTGTGTAAGAACGGCTATAACTAGGGCTTTTCAAGATAAGGAGAACACTTTGAAGCAGGTTATGAATAGGAATTTCTATATTAAAGGTAATTCTATAGAAAAACATCTTCAATTTACAACAAAGTATATGACCTATAATGATGAAGATATGGTACTTGTAATATTAGATGATGTAACTGAGATTGAAAATAGCAAATTAGAGCTTGAAAGAAATAATGAGATTATAAAAAAGTATAATGATAAGATAAAAAAGGAATTATCTATTGCTAGAAATGTTCAGCAAAGTCTTATACCATATAAAACTCCGATATATAATGGAGTAAAACTAACGGCAGTGTACAACCCTTTATATGAGGTTGGGGGGGATTTATATGACTTTATAAATATAGATGATGATAATGTAGGTATATTTATAAGTGATATATCTGGACATGGAATAGCTGCTGCTATGATAACTACAATGGTAAAGGCTATAATTGATAGTAGTAAAGAACTTTTGTATACACCTGATAAGTTGATGAAGAATATAAATAACAAAATATTAAATGTAGCAGAAAATATGTATCTCACAGCCTTCTATGGGGTATACAACAATAAAAGTAAAGAATTTACATATATAAGATGCTCTCATCCTTATCCGCTGCTTATAAGCGATAATAAGGTTGTTGAGATTAAAGAAAGTGAAGGAATGATGTTGGGGGTATTTGATAAATTAGAATTTAAATCACATAAAATAAAATTAAAAGAGGGCGATAAAATTTTATTCTATACAGATGGGTTAATGGAAACTAAAAATAATTTGGGGTGTGAATTTAATAATAGGGTTTTTGAAATAATAAATAGTAGATTAGATAAAAATATAAATGAGATTATAGATAATATAAATGAAGAATTGATATTATTTAAAGAAGATCAAGAGTATGAGGACGATATATGTATATTAGGGATGCAAATATAGCATCCCTAATATATTTGCTACTTTAAGTTTTCAAACATAAAGTCTATTAAGTCTATAGCTAAGTTTAAAGTTGTATTATCTTTATCTAGGTTAGGGTTGAACTCTACAAAATCTATAGATTTAACTAAATTAGATTCTAATATTTCTTTTAGTACAGTCTTAGTTTCGTCAACATCAAAACCGCTGTCTACTGGAGTGCCTGTACCTGGAACGAATTTAGAATCTATAAAGTCCATATCAAAGCTTAAGTGAACTCTGTTTATATTATTTTGCCTTAAAGTATTTATGATAGAAGATACTGTTTCTTTAAGACCTTTTGACTTCATATCTTCGGGTGAATAAACATTAAGGCTATGTTGATCTATAAGATCTGTTTCTCCTTTATCTAAGTCTCTAGCTCCTAATATAAATACATTTTTAGGGTTTACCTTTTGACCTTTGAAATATAGGTTAGTTAATTTTTCGTGACCAAATCCCATACAAGCTCCAAGTGGCATACCGTGTGTATTTCCACTTTCAGATGTTTCGTGAGTATTTATATCTCCGTGTGCATCCATCCATATAACTGCGAATTTATCATCATGCTTGCTAACGCCTGATATACTACCAAGACCTAGAGAATGATCTCCTCCAAGCATGAATGGAAAACTATTTGATTCAAGTGAAGAATAGACCATATGAGCTAGATTAGTATTTACATCTACAATAGAATCTAGATACTTCATATTAGTGTTTGATTTAAATTTATTATCATCTGTCTCTTGCTTTACATAAAGATTACCTAAATCATAAACTGTATAACCGTGCTTATTTATAATAGATTCTATACCATTATTTCTTAATAAATCAGGAGCGGTTTCAGGTCCTTTTTTATCGCATCCGTAGAATAAAGGAATTCCTATTAAATTTACATTCATCTAAAAAACCTCCTAAGTACGTTAAAAAATTTGCAAAAAGTGTGTTAAAATTATACTATATTATAATTATTACATATTTTTTACAAAAATGAAAATGACGAAAAAAATAGAATATTCAATAAGAATTGAATTATAGTTTAAAATAGAGGTGAAAAAATGGACATTAACAATTTGAAAAATCTACTTTTAAATATAAAAGAAGGAAAAGTAGATGTAGATACAGCATTAGAAGATTTAAAAACATTACCCTTTGAAGATTTGGGTTATGCTAAGATTGATCATCATAGAAGTATTAGAAATGGATATCCTGAGGTTATATATTGCGAAGGAAAGACTGATGAACATATAATAGGTATAGTAGAAAAAATGTATGAAAAAAAATCGAATATACTTGGAACTAGAGCGAAGAAAGAGACTTATGAAAAACTAAAGAAAATATATCCAAACTGCGAATATGAGGAATTAGGAAGAATTATAAAGATTCAGAATAAGCCTATAGAAAATATAGGGAAGGGAACAATAGTAGTAGTTACAGGAGGAACATCTGATATACCTGTAGCGGATGAAGCTTATCATACAGCTAAATTCTTGGGAAATGAGGTTGAAAGACTTTATGATGTTGGAGTTGCTGGAATTCATAGACTTTTAAATAATAGGGATGTTTTAATGAAGGCTAGGGTTATAATTGCGGTAGCTGGAATGGAAGGAGCTCTTCCTAGTGTTGTAGGAGGACTTGTAGATGTTCCTGTAATAGCAGTTCCTACATCTGTAGGATACGGAGCTAATTTCAATGGATTATCGGCACTTCTTACTATGTTAAATAGTTGTGCTTCTGGAATATCTGTTGTAAATATAGACAATGGATTCGGAGCTGGATATCTTTCTAGCATGATAAATAAATTATAACGTTTAAAGGAGAAGACAAAATGGAAAGAATACTTTACTTTGACTGTATATGTGGTGTTTCAGGGGATATGACTCTTGCAGCACTTTTGGATTTAGGACTTGATAAAGATAAATTTTTAACGGAAATCAACAAACTTAATATGAATGATGAGTTTGAGATTGTTATAAAAAATAAACAGGAAAATGGAATAAATGGTACTAATGTTTGTGTAAATATAAAGGAACATACACATGAGCATCACCATGATGGGCATCACCACCATCATCATAGACATTTAAGTGATATACATAAGATAATAGATGATGCTGATATTACTGATAAGGCTAAAGAAATAGCTAAAGATATATTTATGCAAGTAGCTACAGCAGAGGCAAAGGTTCATAATAGTACAATTGATAAGGTTCATTTTCATGAAGTTGGGGCAACTGACTCTATAGTTGATATAGTTGGAACTGCTATACTTATAGACATGCTTGAGGTAGATAAAATATACTGTTCATCAGTTCCCCTTGGAAGTGGATTTGTAAAGTGTGATCATGGAATAATACCAGTTCCTGCACCAGCTACAGTTGAAATATTAAAAGAAGCTAAGGTTAAGATAAACTCGGTAAAAGGGGAGACAACTACTCCAACGGGAGCGGCTATTGTTAAAACTCTAAGTGACGAATTTTTAGATGATATAGAATTTGAGATAGATTCGATAGGTTATGGAATGGGAGATAAGAAGTTTGAAATACCTAATATGTTAAGACTTATACTTGGTCAAAAAAAAAAGAGAGCATAGTATATGAGATAAATGCTAATATAGATGATATGAACTCAGAGATATATTCTTATCTATATGAAAAAATACTTAATATGGGTGCTTTAGATATCTATACTCAAAGTATTTATATGAAAAAGAATAGGCCAGCAGTTAAATTGTCTGTATTATGTGAAAAAGAAAATTTAAATAAAACAATAGAATTTATATTAAAAGAAACTACAACATTTGGTATTAGGTTTAATGAATTAAAAAGAGAAACTTTAGATAGAAAATTTATAAATTTAAAAACAACTTATGGTAATATATCTATAAAAATTGCATATTATAAAGATAAAATAATAAAATATACACCGGAATATGAAGAATGTAAAATAATAGCTCAAAAGTATAATATTACATTAAAAGATGTGTATGATAATATAAATTATGAAGTGAAAAAGTATTTAAACATTTGATGATAGAATTTATCAAACGACAGAAAATTTGGAAAATGCTGATGTATATTAAAATTTATTGACAATAAAAAAAATATTTGATAAATTATATAGCATAAGTTAAAATAAGATTCACTCATATATACTCAGTGATATGGACTGAGAGTATCTACCGGGGGACCTTAAAACTCCTGACTATGCGTGATTATTTATAGGTTATTTATTTATAAAGAAGTGGGTTTGTAGGCTGAGAGTATCCCTATGGGTTTGCTTATTAAATAAATATAGATATACAAGGACCTATATAATAATTTCGCTTTATAGAAATTATTATATAAGTCCTTGTTTTTTTATGCTAATAGCATTATAAAAAATGATATTGTGGGTAACTTAGATTAAGAAACTACAATTTCAACTATTTTGAGCAACGGAGTCCGTAGAACTCGTTGGCGGCATGAGTCAATGCGGTAGCATTAGACGAATTTTTTTTACCTAAAAACATACATGAAAAGATTCAAATAAGAGACGTATTAGTTCTCTTATTTTTTTAAAATATACTAATCGAGGAGGATTTAAAATGAGTAAAATTGTAAAAGAAGGGTTAACTTTTGATGATGTATTATTAATTCCTCAAAAATCGGATGTACTGCCAAGTGATGTAGATTTATCTACATATCTTACTAAAAAAATAAAATTAAATATACCTTTAATGAGTGCGGGGATGGATACAGTAACTGAATCTAAGATGGCTATAGCCATGGCAAGAGAAGGTGGAATCGGAATAATCCATAAAAATATGACTATAAAAGAACAAGCTTTAGAGGTTGATAAGGTTAAAAGAAGTGAGCATGGATTGATAGTAGATCCTTTTTATTTAAGTAAGGAACATACTATAAAAGATGCAGATGAATTAATGGGAAGATACAAAATATCTGGTGTACCAATAGTAGATAATGATAATAAATTAATAGGTATAATAACTAATAGAGATATAAGATTTGAAGAAGATTTTTCTGAACAAATAAAAAATGTTATGACTAAAAAAGAAGATTTAATAATAGCAAAAGAAGGAACTTCTCTTGAAGAAGCTCAAAATATACTAAGAAAAAATAAAATAGAAAAACTTCCTATAATAGATGAAGAAGGTTATTTAAAAGGACTTATAACTATAAAAGATATAGAAAGAAAAGTAAAATATCCTAATTCAGCTAAAGATTCAGGAGGAAGACTATTATGTGGAGCGGCCATAGGAATAACTCACGATATGATGGATAGAGTAGATGCTTTAGTACAAGCTAAGGTTGATGTTGTAACTCTAGATACAGCTCACGGACATTCAAAAGGAGTTATAGAAGGAGTTAAAAAGATAAAATCAAAATATCCAGATCTTCAAGTTATAGCTGGAAACGTAGCAACTTATGAAGCTACAGAAGAATTAATACAAGCTGGTGCAGACTGTGTGAAAGTAGGTATAGGACCAGGATCTATATGTACAACAAGAGTAGTAGCTGGAATTGGAGTTCCTCAAGTAACAGCTATAATGGATTGTTATGAGGCTGCTAAAAAATATGGTGTTCCAATAATAGCAGATGGAGGAATAAAGTACTCAGGTGATGTAGTTAAGGCTATTGCTGCTGGAGGATCTGTTGTAATGATGGGATCTATGTTTGCTGGAACAGAAGAAAGTCCAGGAGAGAATATAATATATAAAGGAAGATCTTTTAAAGCTTATAGAGGAATGGGATCTATCGGAGCTATGGAACAAGGATCTAAAGATAGATACTTCCAAACGGGATCTAGAAAATTAGTACCTGAAGGTATTGAAGGAATGGTAGCTTACAAGGGAAATGTTGAAGATATATTATTCCAATTAGCAGGAGGAATAAGATCTGGTATGGGATATTGTGGAGCACCTACTATAGATAAATTAATGGAAAATGGTAAATTCACAAAGATAACAGGAGCAGGACTTAAAGAAAGTCATCCTCATGATGTAACTATAACTAAAGAAGCGCCAAATTACAGTGCACAAGGAGAGAATTAATATGGAAAAAGAATTAGTATTAATAGTTGACTTTGGAGGTCAATACAACCAACTTATAGCTAGAAGAGTTAGAGATTGCAATGTATATTGTGAAATAATTCCATATACTTATTCTCTAGAAAAAATAAAAGCAAAAAATCCTAAAGGTATAATATTTACAGGAGGACCTTCAAGTGTATATGCAGAGGGTGCACCTAAAATATCTAAAGAAATATTCGAAATGAATATACCTATACTTGGAATATGCTATGGAGCTCAAATTATGTCTCATACTCTAGGCGGTAATGTTAAAAGAGGAGATAAAAGAGAGTACGGAAAAACTGAAATAAACTACAAAGAGAGCTTAATATTTAAAGGGGTAGACTCTAAAAATATAACTTGGATGAGTCATACAGACTTAATAGATAAGGCACCAGAAGGTTTTGAAATAATTGCACACACTAATGATTGTCCTGTTGCTGCAATTCAAAATGAAGAAAAGAAATTATATGGAGTACAATTCCATCCAGAGGTTGAACACTCTATACAAGGAAATGAAATAATAAAGAATTTCTTATTTGAAGTATGTAAATTAAGTGGTAGTTGGACTATGGATTCTTTTGTAGATCAAAAGATAAAGGAAATAAAAGAAAAAGTAGGAGACAAAAAAGTATTATGTGCTTTAAGTGGAGGAGTAGACAGCTCAGTTGCTGCAGTATTAGTTCACAAGGCTATAGGAGATAATCTTACTTGTATATTTGTAGACCACGGCTTACTTAGAAAGAACGAAGGAGATCAAGTAGAGCAGATATTTAGAAAAGAGTTCAACATGAACTTAATAAGAGTTAACGTACAAGATAGATTCTTAGGAAAATTATCAGGAGTATCTGAGCCAGAGGCTAAGAGAAAAATAATCGGAGAAGAATTTATAAGAGTATTTGAAGAAGAGTCTAATAAATTAGGAAAAATGGACTTTTTAGTTCAAGGAACTATATATCCTGATGTTATAGAAAGTGGAGCAGGTGAAAGTGGAGCTTCTACTATAAAATCTCACCATAACGTAGGTGGAATACCTGAAGATATAGAGTTTGAAATAATAGAGCCTTTAAGAGAATTATTCAAGGATGAGGTTAGAAGATTAGGTCTTGAACTTGAAATTCCTGAATATCTAATATTTAGACATCCGTTCCCAGGTCCAGGACTTGGAATAAGAGTTATAGGAGAAGTTACTAAGGAAAAGCTTGATATATTAAGAGAAGCTGATGATATATACATGCAAGAACTTAAAAATAATGATTTATACGATAAAATATGGCAAGCATTTGCAACATTACCAGATGTTAAGACTGTAGGAGTTATGGGAGACGAAAGAACATATGCTTACTTAGTAGGAATAAGAGCTGTTACGTCTTCTGATGGAATGACATCTGACTGGTACAAGATGCCTTATGATGTACTTGAAAAAATATCTAGTAGAATAGTTAATGAAGTTGACGGAGTTAATAGAGTTGTTTATGATATAACTTCTAAACCTCCAGGAACTATAGAGTGGGAATAAAAAATAGATAGCCATTGGCTATCTATTTTTTTATCAATAAAGAAATTATATAATTTTATTTTAATTATTTAGAAAAGCACATTAATACAAATTTCGTCAAGGAATATTTACATATAATTTAAAAGAGAATATAATATATACGGATATACTACTAACAACATTATTAGGAGGACTAAATGCATGATGTTTGTTTATTTATTGTAATAATCTTATGTGCATATTTATTTTTGTTTGTAGTTAAAATAGTAGCAGATTACAAGCATTATAATAAATTTTATAAAATTAATAAGTATGATATGGGTAAAGCATTTTGGATATACATTGCGTTTTTAATGATGGTTTTTATAGTAATAATATACTACTATGAAAACATAGATAAAAATCTAGATAAGTTTATAATATTTTTTATACTGTTATTTATATGTTGTTCACTTTTAAGTTATTTTATATATTTAGTATTAGATAAGCTGTATAAGGAAAAAAGCCAAAAGAAAGATATTCAGTTATATGCTAATATGATAGAGGAATCTCTTGAGAATATGAGATCATTTAAGCATGATTATAGAAATATGTTAATGTGTATAAGTGGTTATATAGCTAGTAAGAATATGGAAGGATTAGAGAAATACTTCTATGAAAATCTAGTTAATGATAAATATATAAACAACAATATGTACGGTATTATAAATATAAAGAATATACCTCTTAAAGGTTTGATAAATGTAAAAGCATCAAAGGCGAGTTCTCTAGGAATTGATTTTAATTTGAATATAGAAAATTATATAGAAGATTTTATTTTAAAAGAAGTTGATATATGTAAGATACTTGGAATACTAATAGATAATGCTATAGAGGCTAGTGTAGAATCTAAAGAAAAGATAATATATATTAATATTAATGAAGATGATGAAAAAATAATTATAGAAATTTCAAATTCATATAAATTAGAACCCGATTTAAATAATATATTTGTAAAAGGGTATTCTACAAAAGGTAGAAACAGAGGATTAGGCCTTGACATAATTAAGAAAATAAAAGATAAACAGTATCCAAATATGAATATTTATACGGATATGAGAGACGCTTTATTTAATCAAAAAATAATTATAGATAAAAAGTAGCGATGGTTTCAACCATCGCTACTTTTTATTTATAAAGAAATTAAAATATTTTTAACTTGTTAATAATATTTATAAGTTATTAAAAGTAGCTGCTATTTTAAGTAGATTTTTATTTAATATATGAATTGAAATTTAAATAAAATTAATTAACACCAAAATATAGAAAAATATTGTCGTATAGTGTAAAATATAAAATAAAGATAAATATGGACGAATTTCAAATAAATAACAAAATGTCGTACATTACAAATTTGTAAAGGACTGATGAATAAAAATGATTAGTTTATGTGATTTTATAATGACTAGTTTATTTAGCTACTTTTTTATATATATATTCAAAAAATTAGACGATTATAGAGAAAATAATGTAGGATTAGAAATAAAATGGGTATTGTTAATATCATTAATAGATTTTATTTTGAATCTAATAGCTGTTAAGCCTATAAAACTTGGAGTATATTATATACTTTTAGAGGTAGCCATATATTATATAATAAGAAAAAAGAAATATGATTTTTTCTTATCTTATATTTTAACCTTTTGGGTAGTTCAGATAGCAGATATATGTATAGGACTCTTTTTGTATAAAAGTAATATGGTACCGAAAGTTTTAAGTGAAAATATATATTTTAATATAATAGGATCAATGGTATTAGTAATTGGTATGTCTATATTACTAAGCAATATATTATTAAAATTTAGAGAAATAAATAAATATTTAGTTATGGAAGAAGAAAAATTTCTTTGGGTATATATAAATATTTTTATATTAGTATATATGACTTATATACATATGTATAGCGGTGCAGAAAGTATGCAAAATATAATAACTGTTACATTTGTACTGTTATTTTTCCTTTTTATGAGTTACATAATATTTATGATAATAAATAAATTAGATATTGAAAAAAGCGAAAAAAAATATATACAAATATACAATAATATTATAGAAGAATCTTTGGATAATATGAGGGAGTATAAGCATGACCAAAACAATATAATATTATCTATTGGAGGATTTTTAGCTAAAGAGGATATGGAAGGTTTGAAGAAATATTTTTATGAAGATATATGTAAAAATCAAAAGATAAACAATAAGAAACTATATGGACTTAATAAGATAAAGAACAGTCCAATAAAAGGATTGCTAAATTTTAAAATTGCAAAGGCTATTTCAAATAAAATAAATATAAATATAGATATAAACGATAACATAAGTGATTTTTTCGTTAAGGATATAGATATGTGCAGAATACTTGGAATACTACTTGATAATGCAATGGAAGCAAGTACTGAATCAGATGAAAAAATATTAAATATGGAAATATCAAATGAAGACTCTAAGATATATATAAATATATCAAATTCATTTAAAAAGATACCGGATATTGATAAAATATTTGATAAAGGATACTCAACTAAAGGAGAAAATAGAGGCTTAGGTCTTAATACTGTAAAGAAATTATCACAAACTAAGTATACTAATATGTATATAAATACAAAAATAGAATACGATTTATTCAAAGTGGAGCTTACATTAAAAAAATAGAACAACAGAAGTTGTTCTATTTTTTTAATAGAGATTTTGGAGCTATAGGCTCTTCAAAAAGACCTCGGCTACAACAAAATCCGATAGACGTAGTAGCTAAGAAAAAAGCAAAACTAAATATAAGGGTAGATAATATAGTTTTTAACTTATTTGAAATCTTCATAATTTCTATACCTCCTGTTAAATATTTTATATGTAATTGGGTGTATAGCTATACACTCTAATAACAACACAAATAAGAATATATTAGACAGTATTTGAGTAGGGTAAATTAAAGATATAATGATGTATATAATTCCAACTAGAATAGAGGATTTTTTTTTCTTTTTTCTAGTTAATGCATTAAGTAAAGGTCGTTGTTCTGTATCGGCTGGAGCGTATTTATATAGTATATATAGCATTAATATAGATAGAAATAGTTTAATGATTATATGAAGTAATAATATCTTTGATATATAAACAACACTAAAAAATGATATACAGCTATAAAAAAGACATAATTTCCCGTTTTTCATATGTATCCCATGTGCATTACTTCTGATAAATCCGAATAATAGATAACTTAAAATACTGTACTTAAATATACCTAAAAAATAAGCAAGTCCTAAAAATATAGGAAGTTTGTAAAGCTCCATTAAGAAAAGATTTAGACCGTATTTAGCAATTTCTAAATCATCTTCAGATTTGTTTTTGATATAGGGTTTTATTGAATCTAATATAGTATCGGTTGTTTTGTAAATAAAACTCATAATTAACACCTTTCTTTTGTATATTATAAATTATAACAATTAAATCCAAAAAATTCAAATATTTATAAAGTTAGGAATATAAATCAAAAATAGTAAAATACATTAATATCCATTAATGTATAAATAATATATATTTTGCAGGAAATATATATTTACATGTCGAATAATGGTTAAAGTATAATATATACATAGGGGGGGTTGCTTTACAATGGCAGTGAAAATGACAAAAAGAACGCTAAAAAATAAAATTACAACGGTCTCACTTTTATTATTTGGAATATTATTATTTTTTAGCACTTGCGTAAGTAAAGAATTAATTGAAAATAAAATGACTGATGCATTTTTAGAAAAGGGAGTCGAACAAGTTCAAGAAATAGCATATCAAGCAGAATTTATTTTAAAATCAGATGAAGATTATATAGAAAATCTACAGGAATTTGTAGAGAAAAAAGCACTCCAAAATAATATAGCATATGCAATTATTATAGATACTAATGTTACTGCTATAGCTCACAGTGATAAGCAAAAAATAGGAAAAGTATATGAAGATGAATATACAATTGATGGTTGTAAAAATGGGAATATAAAAACATCAAAATTTTATGCAGATGTTCAAAGAATTTGGACCTATGATATTATGGTTCCGATATATAAAAATAATGAATTATTAGGAGTTGTGGATATAGGTATACCTGAAAGTGGAATTAAAAAAATTATTAATAGTTTCTTAATTACTCAGATAATAACAACTATAGTTAGTTTCATTTTAATTGGTATATTAATGATTATTATATTTGGTAAAGTATTTAATCCTTTAGATAAATTAGTTAATCTTATAAATAGAACTAGTGAACTTGATTTAGAAGATGATGATACTTATAAAAAATTAACTAGTAATAATGATGAAATTGGAAGAATAACTCTATCGATTTTAGATATGCGAAGTAAAATAGCTGACATAGTTGCTTCAATAAAAAAATCATCATACACTGTTAATGAAGCATCACAACATCTTTCTCAAATATCACAACAGACTTTAAACTCAAATAATGAAATATCCATAACTATTGAAGAAATAAGCAAAGCAACAGAAGCACAAGCTATAGATACAGAAAGTAGTTTAACAAAAATAACTGAATTATCTTCAGAAATAGATAAAATATTAAAAATAAGTAATGATATATCAAGTATGATTATTGAAACTGATACATTAAATGACAAAGGACTAGAAAACATAAAAGATCTAATTGAATCTACTATAAAAAACAAAGAAATTTCAAACAACGTTAAAAATATTGTTGTAGATATGGATCAGAACTCTCAACAAATTACAGGTATTGTAGATACTATAACATCTATTGCATCTCAAACTAACTTATTAGCTTTAAATGCTTCTATAGAATCAGCTAGAGCTGGTGAAGCTGGAAAGGGATTTGCAGTAGTTGCTGATGAAATCAGAAAGTTAGCAGAACAAACTTCTAAATCTACAGAAGAAATAAAAAATCAAATTAGCAGTATTAAAGAAAAATCTAGTTTAGCTGTTTCTGAAATAGAAAATAATGTAGCTATAGTTGAACAAAATAATGATAATGTAAATAAAACAGAAGAGGCATTTAGTCAAATTTCAAAAGCACTCAATGAATTAAAATCTAAAACGAATGATGTTTTGGATTTTAGCAAAAGCATAAAGAATAATAAAGATAATGTGGTAGCGTCTATACAAAATATATCTGCAGTATCAGAAGAAACTTCTGCTAGTACTGAACAAATAGCTGCTGCATTAGAAGAATCTGTGAACAATATAGAGGGATTATCAAATCGTGCAACAGATTTAAGCGGACTTTCAGATCTTTTACAATCTGAAATAGATAAGTTTAAATTATAAAAAATTAACGGGTACTTAAGCAAAAAATGATACTTATTAAAATACCGCTACTTGGTCAATCTTTTAATAAAACTAAAGATTACGCCTTATGAAATATCCTAAAACTTCTAAACTTCCTACTGTCAGACAACGAAGTTTCTTAACGTATATTTCAACGGCATAATCTGAGCTTTATAGTAAAATATTAACAGAAAAGTAGCTAACATTTCAATAAGCATCATTTTTTTATTATTTGTAAGATGGTTCTAAGTAACATAAAAGTTATGAAGTATGTTAATGATATTTTTAGTATAGAAAGGATACTATGATGTACATTATCAAAAAAAAGTAAAGCTATGAGCATCCCTATCCATCCCAAAAAATACAGTTTAAATGATTTAAAATACATAATATAAATTTATTCTCCTTTTATTTCTTTTTCTTTTTAAAAATATCACTCCAAGATATAAATTCAAAAAAAGTAATAGGAGGAGATTCTAATAAAAGAATAAAACTCATAATTATCATAGGAATAGAAATGAGTATCCAAAAAGGTAATGCGAAAATATAAAATAGTATATCTAAAAGTTTAATATCATTTTTCTTGATTATCATTCTATCATCTCCTATAGAAAATATATAAATATAGTATAAGTAAAGCATTTTAATACTAAAAAAACAATAGATATGCACTAAAGCGTAGATTTTATGACGTGAAATGTAAAATTAATAGGTTCTTAAGCAAAACTAAAACTTATTAAAATACCGTGAATGTATTAAATATTTATAATAGAACTAAGCATTACGCCTTATTGAATATCCTAAAAGTTCTAAACTCCCTACGGTCAGACAACGAACTTTATTAACGGATATTCAAACGACGTAATACAAGTTCTATACAGAAATATTTAAATCATTCACTAACATTTCAATAAGCCTTAGTTTTAAGTATGTTTTTAATTGTAAGTTGGAAAATCTTTAGATAAATACATAAATAGCTGTGGAAGCTTCCACCGCTATTTATGGTAAATAAAAACTTAGCTAAGGTTTTATTTTTACTTATAATTTTAGGGTATTTTCCTTTAAAAGATTATGAACTGTTTTAAATATTTCAGCCAAAATTAATACACTTATTCCTGAAATTATTTTAATATATTTTATATTTTTCTCTATGAATATTTTATTGTTTTTAAGATTTTTTTTTAATCCATTCTAAAACAAAGTTAAAAATCATACACATTATGAAATACATTAATGATATTCTTAATATAGAAATGATGCTATGTTTTATATTATCAAAAAAAAGTAAAGATATTAATATTCCTAGCCATCCCCAAAAATACTGCTTAATTAATTTAGAAAACATAATATAAACTTATTCTCCTTTTCGAATACAGTATTAAAAGAAAGATTAACACATATTAAATAAGTGAGTAATCTTTCTTTTTAAATTATAAAAGTGCAATTTTTCTTAAAAAAATTTTATAGTTGAATAATACTATTGCATTGATCCAGTTGGGAATACTCTGTTTGAATGTTTATATTTTACATTTTTATAATTTCCATTTGCTATAGAATCATACATGTCCCCTGTTACTGAAGCACCAATACCACCACCTATTACACCTCCAGCTTTTGCTCCATGAGAACCACCAAAGTAACCGCCTACAATTGCTCCACCAGCAACACCTAGACCTCCACCAACTGTTGTACAAAAATCTCTACCGTTCCCTCCGTTAGTTTCCATCATTTCATTCATTTTTAATTCTTTCATCAATAACTCCTCCTTAGTATTTTAGTAAAAATAATTTCTTAGTCGCGACAAGATTATTAAAACATGATAAAGATTAAAAAACAATAGATATGCACTAAAGTGTAGATTTTATGACGTGAAATGTAAAAATTGATAGGTTTTTAATCAAAACTAAGACTTATTAAAATACCGTGAATGTATTAAATATTTATCCGAAAGCTAAAAGTTCTAAATCTTCATCCTTTTAAGTATGGAGATAAGAACTTAACAGCTTCTGGATTAGTTCAACTAAAAATTCAGCTGGAGTAAAAACTCCATCTGAATTTTTAGTTGAACTTTATAATAGAACGAAGCATTGAATATACTAAAAGTTCTAAACTCCCTATGGTCAGACAACGAACTTTCTTAACGGATATTCAAATGGTGCAATACAAGTTCTATACATAAATATTTAAATCATCCACTAACATTTGAATAAGCCTTAGTTTTATATGTATTTCTAATTGTAAGTAGAGAATGTTTAGATAAATACATAAATAGCTGTGGAAGCTTCCACAGCTATTTAAGGTAAATAAAAACTTAGCTAAGGTTTTATTTTTACTTATAATTTCAAATTGTTTTCATTTAAAAGATTATGAACTGTTTTAAATATCTCAGCCAAAACTAATATACTTATTCATGCAATTATTCTAATATATTTAATATTTTTCTCTATGAATATATTATTGTTTTTAAGATTTTTTTTTAATAAATTCTAAAGCAAAGTTAAGAAGCATAAAAGTTATAAAATATATTAGTGATATTCTTAGTATAGAAATTATGCTATGTTTTATATTATCAAAAAAAAGTAAAGATATTAAAACACCTATCCAGCCCCAAAAACACTGTTTAATTAATTTAGAAAACATAATATAAGCTTATTCTCCTTTTCGAATATAGTATTAAAAGAAAGATTAACACATATTAAATAAGTGCGCAATCTTTCTTTTAAAATCATAAAAGTGCAATTTCTCTTAAAAAAATTTTATAGTTGAACAATACTATTGCATTGATCCAACTGGGAATGTTCTATTTGAATGCTTATATTTTACATTTTTATAATTTCCATTTGCTATAGAATCATACATGTCCCCTGCTGCTGAACTACCAATACCACCACCTATTACAAGTCCACCAGCTGCTCCTCTAGGACCACCGAAGTAACCACCTGCAGCTGCCCCAGCTGCACCACCAACAGTTCCACCAACTCCTGTACAAAAATCTCTGGCATTTCCTCCATTAACTTCCATCATTTCATTCATTTTTAATTCTTTCATCAATAATTCCTCCTTAGTATTTTAATAAAAATAACTTCTTAGTCGCGACAAGATTATTAAAACATGATAACCCTTAAAAAACAATAGATATGCACTAAAGTGTAGATTTTATGCACTAAAGTGTAAAAAAGTACATAATTTTACCGTTTAGTGCATAAAATCGACAGTTCACGTCATATCTATTGACTTTTTACAATTTATAGTAAATTATATTCCTTGAATAATTATATCTTTATATATAATTATTTAAAAAAAGTCAGTTTTAAGAATTAAGACTAGGGAGGCACGCATGTTTAATATATTTAAGAAGAAATATATATGTATAAAGCAGTATGATATGACTGATTGTGGGGCTGCTTGTTTAGCTACTATATCAAAACAGTATGGGCTAAAAATTCCTATTACTAAGATAAGGGAAGTAGCTGGTACGGATAAGCAGGGGACTAATGTATTTGGTATGATAAAGGCAGCTGAAGAGCTTGGATTTTCTGCTAAAGGAGTTAGGGCTTCTAAAGAAGATTTTTATTCTGAGTTTCCGCTTCCTGCTATAGCTCATGTAGTTATAAATAATTTGCTTCACTATGTAGTTATTCATCATATATCAAAGGATAAGGTAATAGTAGCTGATCCTGGAGAGGGGATAGTTGAATATACTCCAGAAGATTTTTTTAATATATGGAGTGGAATTTTGATAATTTTAGTTCCTGATATTAAGTTTGAGAAGAAGGATGAGACTAAGGGCATATTTGAAAGATTTTTTTATTTATTAAAACCTCAAAAAACATTGATATTAAATGTATTTATAATATCTTTAATGCTATCAGGGTTAGGAATATTAGGGTCATTTTTCTTTAAGTTTTTATTAGATGATATTATACCTTATGGACTTGATAAAACATTAAATGTTGTAGCAATAGGGATGATAATGCTGGGGTTATTAAAGATAGTATTATCAGCATTTCGAAGTCATTTATTACTTTATCTTAGTCAAAAGTTAGATATTCCTTTGATTCTCGGATATTACAATCATGTACTGAAGCTTCCTATGAACTTTTTTGGAACGAGAAGAAGTGGAGAGATAATTTCAAGATTTATGGATGCTTCTCAAATTAAAGCTATAATTTCAGGTGCAACACTTACTATAATGATAGACACTTTAATGGCGATTGCGGGAGCTGTAATACTTTATATGGTAAGTCCTAAGTTATTTTTTATATCTATAATACTTTTAATATTAGATACAGCGATAGTAATTTCTTTTAAAGAACCTTTTAAAAAAATGAACAAAGATATTATGGAAAAGAATGAAAAACTAAACTCGTATTTAATAGAAAGCTTAAATGGAATACATACTATAAAGTCTTTTAATGCTGAGAAAAAAAGTGAGTTAAAGACAGAACAAAATTTTATAGGAGTTCTTAAATCTTCATTTAAGATGGGAAAATTATCAAATGTTGAAGGTGCATTATCAAGTATAGTATCAAACATAGGTAAAACAGCTATATTATGGGTTGGTGCTAAAAGTGTTATAAGTGGTCAAATGTCTATGGGACAGTTAATTACATTTAATTCACTTTTGGGATATTTTATAGATCCTGTAACTAATCTTATAAATTTGCAAACAAGTATGCAAACTGCTGTAGTTGCAGCTGATAGATTAGGAGAAATACTGGATTTAGAATTAGAGAAAAAGGATAATGAGACAAATAAATTAAAACCAGAATCTTTAAAAGGGGATATAACATTTGAAAATATTGATTTTAGATATGGAACAAGAGAACTTGTTCTTAAGAATATAAATATGACGATAAAAAAAGGTGAAAAAATAGCTTTAGTAGGAGAAAGTGGATCTGGAAAGACCACTCTTGCAAAGTTACTTCTCAATTTATATAAACCAGATAATGGTGAGATTCTAATAGATAATAAAAATATACAAGACATATCTATAGAGAGATTAAGGGAGAAGGTTGCATATATTCCTCAAGAGACGTTTTTATTTACGGATACTATACTTCAAAATTTAAAGTTCGGAAAAGAAGATGCGACTATGGATGAAATAATAGAAGTTTGCAAAATGACAAAGGTTCATGATTTCGTAAATAAATTACCTCTCAGATACGAAACTAAGCTTGAAGAAAATGGAGCAAATATGTCAGGTGGACAAAGACAAAGATTGTCTATTGCAAGAGCAATTTTAAAGAAACCTGATATTCTGATTATGGACGAGGCTACAAGTAATTTGGACTCTATTACAGAAAAGTCTATAGAAAATACAATAAATAGTCTGGATAAAGATATGAGTATTGTTATTATTGCTCATAGACTTAGTACTATTAAAAAATGCGATAGAATTTTTGTTTTAGAATCGGGTGAAATTATAGAAAGTGGAACACATGAAGAATTGATGATTGAAAAAGGTAGATATTATCAGCTTTGGGAAGGACAAGTTAGTGATGAAAGGATGGTTGTCTAGATGAAATATATAGTAAAGGATTTAAAAGATATCTCAGATAGCAAAGAAATATTAGAAGCTAAACCATTTCCTTTCATCCAAATATTTATATATATAATTCTAATTAGCTTATTAGGTTTTTTAGTATGGAGTTACTTTGGTGAAATTGATGAAGTAGTAAAAGCCAAAGGAGTAGTTAGACCTAATAGCAAGATAAGTACTATAAAAAATGTTGCATCAGGAGAAGTTACAATATTAAATATGAAGGAAGGAAAAAAAGTTAAAAAAGGAGATATACTTTATACCTTAGATACAAAAAACCTAGATTTTAAAATAAACCAAACTAAAGAATTATTAGATAAAAATGAAATAGAATATAATAATTTGAGCAAATTCAAGGATAGTATAATGGAAAAGAAAAATTTATTTGATATACACGATAAAAAAGAAAAAGATTATTACTATAAATATGAAAAATATAAATTAGATATACAAGAAGAATCTCAAAATAAAGAACTTATAAATCAAAAAGTAAGTGAAATTCAAAATAAAATAAATAATAAAGAAATTTTATTAGAATCAATAAATGATGATAAGAATTATTTTGATGAACAGAACCAAGAGTACTATCATATTTATGAGAATTACAAAACTAAAAAAGATGAACTGATAAACACTTTGAATTTTACAGAAAATAATTATAAAAGATATAAAGAACTATATGAATTTGGAAGTGTATCGAAAAAGGACTTTGAAGATATAAAGAATTATTATGATGAAGCAAAAATTAATCTTCAAAAATTTGAAAATGAAAATAAATCGAGGATATCTAATGAAATATTTGAAGATAAATTAATACTTAGTCAAAATACAATAGAAAAAAATAAACTATTTAGAAGTACTGATATAGAAAGTTTAGGTTCTTTTTCTTACTTGGAAACAGATACATTAGTGTCTATAGATGAACTTATAAAAAAGAAAGAAGTAGAAATACAGGATTTAAAAGTATCTTTGGCGGAACTTGAAACAAATAAAAGTAAATGTATAGTAAAATCACCGATAGAAGGTGTATTAAAAATCCAGAAAGAATTGAATATAGGAGATAACTTACTTGGAGGAGAAGATATAGCAACAGTTATTCCAAAAAAACAAAGTGAATTTAAGTTAAATATACACGTATCAGATGGAGATATATCTAAGCTTAAAAAAGGAGATATTGTTAAATATCATTTTAAAGCACTTCCGTTTAAAGAATATGGAGAGTTAAAAGGAAAAATAACAAATATATCTGCAGATTCAAGCTTTAATGAAAATGCTGGATTTAGTTATTTTGTAGAAGGAAATTTAGAAAATAAGGCTTTGTATGGATATAAAGGGGATATGAAAAGGGTTAAAGTCGGTATGACAGCAGATGTCCAAATCGTGACTAAAAGAAAAAAAATTATACATTATTTATTAGAAAAATTAGATTTGAGAAATTAACAATAAAATTACAATGGAAATATTTACAAAAATATAAGATTGTTTTAAGATATATTGTATAGAATATACATTCGAGACATTTAGACGATTGTATGAGAAGGGAATGTTCTGTATGAATATAATAATATGCGAAGATAATGAAATTATTGCTAAAAGAATAGCTGATACTATAAATGAACTAAATTCAAAGAATAAATATAACTTTGAGATAGACTTAATTAAAGATTCTGATGAAGGAATCTTAGAATATATAAGAAATAATAATGATAAAGAGTATATATACATATTAGATATAGGTCTTAAATCAGGTAGAAATGGAATAGACTTGGCAAAAGAGATTAGAAAATACGATGATAAGGGAGAAATTATATTCATAACTGGTTACAGTTATATGATGGGTGAACTTTTTAAAAATAGAGTTAGAGCAATTGATTTTATAGATAAAGGATCTATTGACGTTTATGATAGATTGAAAGAAACTTTAAAGAACGTACACTATAGAAACAATATTGACAATTCAGAACAGAATATAATTCTTACAAATGGATTTAAAGAGTATGTATTTAACTTTTGCGATATTATAAATATAGAAACCGTTGGAAAGGGTAAAAAAGTAACTGTATATACTAAAGATGGTGTATATCAATTTTCTAAATCACTTAAAGAAATAGAAGAATATCTCGATGAAAGATTCTTTAGGTCGCATAGAGCTTGTATTTTGAATAAAGACTATGTTAAAAGTATAAATACTAAACTATGTGATTTATATGTTCTTATGGAAAATGGACAGAAAAGTCTTTTGTCTAGAAATAAGGTAAGCGAGTTGAAACGTGAATTACAATTAGATAAATAGCTTTGTGAATGTAATTAATGTTCGTTGCATGACGTATGTTTATAATTTACAAATAAAAAATATATGAAAAACTATTGACTATTAACGAACAATAATCTATTATTAAATCATAAGATAATTAAATAGCCGAACTTTCTTATATAATCCTCGTAATATGGTCGAGGAGTTTCTACGGAATAGCCTTAAACATTTCAGCTATAAGAAAAGCTTTCTATCTCATTAAATTTAGCTAGTTTAAAGCTTTTCTTATATAAATATAAAAATAAGAATTGTTTGAGCTAGCTTTATTAAATTTAAGGAGGAATATAAATGCAATTAGCACAAAAAAAAGTGGATTCTATGGAGCAGCCAAAAGGCATGTTAGAAAAATTATTTAAGCTTTCAGAACATGGAACTACTGTGAAAAAAGAAGTTCTTGCAGGTATTACGACTTTTATGACAATGGCATATATATTAGTAGTAAATCCAATGATCCTTGGTGATGCGGGAATGGATAAGGGTGCAGTATTTATGGCAACAGCACTTGCATCTGTAATAGCAACTTTTGTTATGGCGTTTTTAGCTAATTATCCAATGGCGCTTGCACCTGGTATGGGTCTTAATGCATTCTTTGCATATGGAGTTGTTTTAGGAATGGGATATTCATGGCAGTTTGCTTTAGCTGCCGTATTTATAGAAGGTATCATATTTATATTACTTACTTTTTTCAACGTTCGTGAAAAAATAATAAATGCAATTCCTCAAACTTTAAAAAATGCTGTTACAGCAGGTATAGGATTATTCATAGCGTTCATAGGACTTGTAGGAGTTGGATTCATAGAAGCTGGAGGCGCAATATTAAAACTTGGAAATTTAAGAAGTCCATTAGCATTACTTGCAATCTTTGGAATTATACTTACATCTGTTTTACTTAGTAAAAATGTTAAGGGAGCTTTTTTAATAGGAATGATAGGTACATCAATAATAGGAATGATTACTGGAATAGTAGCAGCACCTAAGCAATTAATAGATGCACCGCCATCTTTATCTCCAATATTTATGGCTTTCAGACATATTCCATCATCTGAAATATTTAGTATGGATATGGTAGTAGTAGTATTTACGTTCTTATTCGTTGATTTATTTGATACTATAGGATGCTTAGTTGGTCTTGCTAGTAAGGCTGATATGTTAGATGAGAATGGGAATCTTCCAAGAGCGAAGCAAGCATTATTTGCAGATGCTGTAGGAACAACAGCTGGAGCTATGCTTGGAACTTCTACAGTTACAGTATTTGTTGAGAGTGCATCTGGTATAGCTGAAGGTGGAAGAACAGGTCTTACTGCTTTTACAACAGGAGTACTATTCTTAGTATCAACTTTATTCGCACCTATATTCACATCAATACCAACACAAGCAACAGCACCAGTTTTGATACTTGTAGGAGTTATGATGGCATCATCACTTCTTAAGATAGATTTTAATGATTTCACAGAGGCAATACCAGCATTCTTAACAGTTATAATGATGCCACTTGCATATAGTATAGCTGAAGGATTGGTATTTGGAATAGTTTCATACACAGCAATAAAGCTTTTAACTGGTAAAAAACATGAGATTCAACCTACTTTATATGTTCTATCGTTACTATTCATATTAAAGTACGGATTCGCTGGTTAAATTAAATAATAGCCCTAATTTATAGAAATTTCTATATGGGGCTATTTTTATACTCACTTTAGGACAGAATGGAATTTATAGGATAAAATAAAATCTATAGGAGGTGCCTTATGAAGGTAGCTGTAATAATGGGATCAAAGTCGGATTACCCAAAGTTAGAAGAAGGTGTAAACTTATTAAAAAGATTTGGAATAGAAGTTGAAAAGAGAGTTTTATCTGCTCATAGAACACCTAACGAACTTATGGAATTTATGAAAAATATAGATGATGTAGATGTAATGATAGCGGCTGCTGGAAAGGCTGCACACTTAGCAGGAGTTGTAGCATCTCATACTTTAAAACCTGTAATAGGAATTCCTATTAAGTCATCAACTTTAGATGGTTTAGATTCTTTGCTATCTATGGTTCAAATGCCAAAGGGAATTCCGGTTGCAACTGTAACTATAGATTCTTCTTTAAATGCATCATTACTTGCGACTCAGATAATGAGCTTAAAATATGAAAATCTTAAAATTGAGCTTGCTAATTATAGAAAAGAGATGGCTGAAAAAGTACTAGAAGATGATGAAATTGTAAGAAACCTATAATATTTTTTAAAAACAAAATGTAAAAAATTTAATATAAATACTATTTTAGGGAGGTATGAAAAATGCAAATGCTTTACGAGGGAAAGGCTAAGAAAATTTTTAAAACTGATAATAATGGTGAGTATTTAGTTTATTACAAGGATGATGCTACTGCATTTAATGGAGTCAAAAAGGATGAGATAAATGAGAAGGGGATAATAAACAACAAGATATCTTCTTATGTATTTGAACTTTTAGAAAGCAATGATATAAAAACCCATTATGTAAAGAGAATTTCTGATAGGGAGATGATTGTTAAATCTGTAGATATAGTTCCTCTTGAAGTTATAGTTAGAAATGTGTCAGCAGGATCTATGTGTAAGAGATTTGGAGTAGAGGAAGGTATAGAATTTGAATCTCCAGTATTTGAATTTTCATATAAGAATGATGATCTAGGAGATCCTTTAATTAACGATTATCACGCTATAGCTTTAAAACTTGCAACAAAAGAAGAGTTGGATTATATAAGAGAACAAGCTTTTAAGATAAATGAACTATTGAAGACATTCTTCAATAAGCTAGATTTAAAATTAATAGATTTTAAATTAGAATTTGGAAAAACTCAAGATAATCAGATAATACTTGCAGATGAGGTTTCTCCTGATACTTGTAGATTATGGGATATTAACACTAATGAAAAGATGGATAAGGATAGATTTAGAAGAGATTTAGGAAATGTAATAGACGCTTATAAAGAGGTTCTTAGTAGAATAGAGTTATAAATATTTTTAAGTTAGTGCATTTGTACGTGAGTAAAAAATGAGAATAATTTAAATACCGCTACTTAATCAATCTTTTGAGCAACGGAATTCATTAGAATTCGTTGGCGATATGAGCATAAGCGAATTTTAATACAATCTAAGTTGTATAGTAAAAGATTAATCAAAATTAGCTAACATTTAAATTATCCTCATTTTTAAAACTAATTAGCACAACTAGTTAGGTTAAGGAAGGGGGAAATAAATATGTGCGGAATTATAGGTATTAGCTCAGATAAAGATATATCCAAGGAACTCTACTACGGCCTTTATTCGTTACAACATAGAGGGCAAGAGAGTTGCGGATTAGCTGTTTTAAATGAAGATAACAATATAAATTATCATAGAGGTATGGGTCTTGTATCGGATGTTTTAAGAGAACAAGAACTTAGTAATTTAAAGGGAAATATTGGTATAGGTCATGTTAGATATTCAACTGCAGGGGGAAGCCATGTATCTAATTGTCAACCTTTGACTGGGGTTTGTAGAAGAAGGAAGTTATCTATAGCTCATAATGGAAATTTGATAAATCACAATTATTTAAGACAATCTCTTGAAGACGAAGGCTTCATGTTTCAGACATCTATAGATTCTGAGGTTATATTATATATACTGTCTAGATATTACAAAGGAAACATTATAGACAGTGTAAAAATTACTATGGATTATATAAAAGGAGCATACTCTTTAGTAATACTTAGTGAAGAAGGGCTTGTAGCGGTTAGGGATCCTTATGGATTTAGACCTTTAGTTCTTGGTAAAAAAGGTAATGGATATATAGTTTCATCAGAAAGTTCTTCTATAGATATACTTGGTGGAGAAGTTATAAGAGATATAGAGCCAGGAGAGATACTTCTTATAAATAATGGAGAAGTCAAATCTTATAATTATAAAGATAATTACAAAGAAAAGCAGAAGACTTGTATATTTGAACATGTGTATTTTGCTAGAAATGATGCGATAATAGATGGAGTTAATGCATACGAATTTAGAGTAAGATCAGGTGAAATACTTGCAAAAGAAGATGATATAGAGGCTGATATAGTAATACCTGTTCCTGATTCAGGAATACCGGGAGCTTTAGGATATAATAAGGAGAGCAACATACCTTTAAAAGAAGGACTTGTTAAGAATAGATATGTTGGAAGAACATTCATAAAGCCGAATCAAAGTGAGAGAGAGATAGGGGTTAAATTAAAACTCAATCCTCTAACTTCAGTAGTTAAAGGAAAATCTATAGTATTAATTGATGATTCTATAGTTAGGGGAACAACATCAAAGATACTTATAGACTCACTTAAAAAAGCTGGTGCGAAAGAGGTACATCTTAGAATAACATCTCCTCCAGTCAAATATTCTTGCTATTTTGGCATAGATACGCCTAGAAGAAGTCAGTTAATAGCATCTAAAAATTCTGTAGAGGATATAAGAAAAGAAATAGGTGCTGATTCTTTGAAATTCTTATCTACAGATGCACTTATGAAAGCAGCAGACTGTAAGAATATATTTTGTATGGCTTGCTTTGATGGTAAATATCCAATAGAGCCTATGGTCGAGGAGGATTAATATGAATAAGATAACTTATAGAGATAGTGGAGTTAATATAGATGAGGGAAATAAAGCTGTAGATATTATAAAGGAAAAAGTTAAATCTACTTATAACAAAAATGTTTTAGGGGATTTAGGAAGCTTTAGTGGTCTATACAGCATAAAAGATTGCTTAAGTATGAAGGAACCAGTTTTATTATCTTCTACAGATGGTGTTGGTACTAAGCTTAAGATTGCTCAAATGATGGATAGACATGATACTGTAGGAATAGATTTAGTGGCAATGTGTGTAAATGACCTTATATGTCAGGGAGCAAAGCCTTTGTTCTTCTTAGACTACATAGCTACAGGAAGCCTGAAATCAAATCAAGTAGAGGATATAGTTTCAGGTATTGTAGAAGGATGTAAGGATTCAGGATGTGCACTTGTAGGTGGAGAAACAGCAGAAATGCCTGGAATGTACAAAAATGATGAATATGATTTAGCTGGATTTTCTGTAGGTATATGTGATAAAGAAAATATAATAACTGGAGAAGATGTCAAAGAAGGTGATGTTCTTATAGGGATATCATCTAGTGGAATACACAGTAATGGATTCTCTCTTATAAGAAAAATATTCTTAGATGAATTAAATTGGACACTTGATAGATATGTAGATGAGCTTGGAAAGACTTTAGGAGAAGAACTGCTGACGCCTACTAAAATATACGTAAATACAGTTATGGATTTAATATCTAAATACAATATAAAATCTATAGCTCATATAACAGGTGGAGGAGTAATAGAGAATATAACAAGAGTTATACCTGAAAATCTAGGAATAACTATAAATAAAAATTCGTGGAAAGAATTGAATATATACTCTCTTATAAAAAAATTAAACTTAGTAGAGGAAAGAGAACTGTATAGAAGCTTTAATATGGGAATAGGACTTGTAATTATAGTTGATAAAAATGATGCAAATGAAATATTAGAGTGTATAAATCAAAATGAAGATGCTTATATAATAGGAGAAGTTACTACTGATAGTGGAGTAGTATTATGTTAAATATAGCTGTTATGATATCAGGGTCAGGAAGTAATCTTCAAAGTTTGATAGATGGTTGTAAAGATGATATAAATGGAAACATAAAGGTAGTTATATCTGATAAGAAAGAAGCGTATGGACTGACAAGAGCTAGAGAAAATAAAATAAAAGCTGTATATGAAAAAGATGAAAAAAAGATAGTAGAAATTTTAAAAACTGAAAATATAGATTTGATAGTTTTAGCTGGATATCTAAAAATAATAAGTGAAGAATTCGTAAATGAGTTCAAAAATAAGATAATAAACATACATCCATCTTTGATACCTGCATTTTGTGGAAAAGGATATTATGGCAAAATTGTTCATCAAAAGGTTCTTGAATACGGAGTTAAAATAACTGGAGCTACAGTACATTTTGTAGATGAAAAAGCAGACAATGGTCCTATTATAATTCAAGAGGCTGTAGAAGTTAAAGATATTGATACTGTAGATACTCTTCAAAAAAGAGTGCTTCATGTGGAACATAAGATAATCAAAAAAGCAGTGAAGTTATTCTGTGATAAAAAGATTGAAATTAGGGGAAGGAGAGTGCTTATAAATGAATAAAAGAGCGTTAATAAGTGTTACTAATAAAGAAGGAATAGTTGATTTTGGAAGAGAACTTGTAAAACTTGGATATGAGATAGTATCAACAGGAAACACTTATAAAATACTAACTGATTCTGGAGTAGATGCAATTAAAATAGATGAGGTAACAAATTTTCCTGAAATATTAAATGGTAGAGTAAAAACTTTAAACCCATATATACATGGTGGAATACTGTTTGAAAGAGATAAGTCTGAGCATGTAGATACTATAAAGAAGCATGATATACATCCTATAGATATTGTTGTAGTCAATTTATATGATTTTGAGGGATCTCTTAAAAAAGACGAAGACCATGCTAAAATGATAGAAAATATAGATATTGGAGGACCTACTATTATAAGAGCTGCATCTAAAAATTATAAGGATGTAACTGTAATAGTTGACCCTAGTGACTATGATATTATAATAGATAAAATTAAAAACGACTCTCTATCTATTCAAGATAGATTAAATCTTGCCTTTAAAGCCTTTTCTATAACAGCTCGTTATGACTCTTTAATTTCAACTTACTTTGCAAATAGTTTGGGAGAAAAATATCCTCAATATCTAAATTTAACATTTGAAAAACAGTATGAGCTTAGATATGGAGAAAACCCACATCAAAAAGCTTGCTACTATAAAGATAGCTTTAGTCAAAAAAGTATATTAGATTTTGAAAAATTACATGGGAAAGAATTGTCTTTTAACAATATAAATGATTTAAATGGATGCCTTAATATAATGAGTGAATTCAAAGATGAAGAATATGTAACAGCAGTTGCTGTAAAACATACTAATCCATGTGGAGTAGCTATTGGAAAAAATTCATATGAAGCATTTAAAAAATGCTATGAATCAGATCCTGTATCTATATTTGGAGGAATAGTGGGAATAAATTCTGTTGTTGATGAAAATACAGCTAAGATGTTAAATGATATATTCTTGGAGATAATTGTAGCTTATGACTACACAGATAAAGCTCTTGAAATACTAAAGCAAAAGAAGAATGTTAGAATTCTTAAAATAGAGGACTTAAATAAAAGTAGTAGAGGATACGATTTTAAATACTTAGATGGAAAACTTTTAGCACAAGATGAGGACGATAAGTTACTTGATAAATTTGAAGTTGTAACTGAGAATAAGCCAAATGATAAAGAAATAGAAGATATGAAATTTGGAATGAAGATAGTTAAGAATATGAAATCAAATGGCATAGCTATAGTTAAGGATGGAAAAACTATCGCTTTAGGACCTGGACAAACTAGTAGAATATGGGCACTTGAAAACAGTATAAATAATAATAATGATAAGGACTTTAATGGTGCTACACTTGCATCAGACGCATTCTTTCCATTTGATGACTGTGTAAGACTTGCTGCAAAATACGGTATTAAAAATATAATCCAGCCTGGAGGATCTATTAAGGATACAGATTCTATAAAGGCTTGTGATGAGCTTAAAATATCTATGGTGTTTACAGGGGTTAGACATTTTAAACACTAAAATATAAGGTACGGGGTGATTTTATGAAGGTTTTAGTAGTTGGAAGTGGTGGGCGAGAGCATGCTATTTGTTATAAGCTATTGAATGAAGATAAGGTTGATAAGATATACTGCGCTCCCGGAAATGCGGGTATATCTGAAATCGCTGAAATTGTTGATATTAAGGATAGTGATATAGATTCTTTAGTTGAATTTGCAAAGAAAAACGATATAGATATGACAATAGTAGGACCTGAACTTTCGCTTGTAATGGGAATAGTTGATGAGTTTGAAAAAAATAATATGAAGATATTTGGACCGAATAAAGAGTGTGCACTTCTTGAGGGAAGTAAGAGTTATTCTAAAGAATTTATGATAAAACATAATATCCCTACTGCTAGATATAAAGAATTCAATAATTTAGATGAAGCTATAAAAAATGTAGGTATATACGGATATCCTGTTGTAGTTAAGGCTGATGGTCTTGCAGCAGGTAAAGGTGTGATAATAGCTAGTTGTGAAAAGGAAGCTGTTGATAGCTTAAAGGATATGATGCAAAACAAAAAATTTGGGGCATCGGGTGAAAAGGTAATAATAGAGGAGTTCTTGACTGGAATAGAGACATCTATACTGACTTTTGTAGATAATGAAACTATAGTACCTATGGTAAGTGCAAAGGATCATAAGAAAGTATTTGACTATGAGGTTGGACCTAATACTGGAGGGATGGGAACATTCTCACCAAGCGATATATATAATGAAGATTTACAAACAGAGATAGATGAAAAAGTATTGAAGCCTATAATAGATGGTTTGAAAAAAGATAAATTAAATTACAAGGGAATACTTTTTATAGGACTTATGATAACTAGTGATGGTCCAAAGGTTTTAGAATTTAATGTTAGATTTGGAGATCCTGAAACACAGGTAGTTCTAACAAGACTTGAAAGTAGCTTGATAGACATAATGGAGAGCGTCTTAGATAATAAATTAAAAGATATAGATATAAAGTGGAGTAATCAAAAAACTGTTTGTGTAATGCTTACATCTGGAGGATACCCTAATAATTATGAAAAAGGAAAAGTTATAAATATAGGGGATTTAGATGAGGATATAATGTTATTTCATAGTGGAACTAAAAGAGAAAAAGAAGCTTTAGTAACAAATGGAGGAAGAGTTATAGGAGTAAGTGCTAAAGCAGATACCTTAAAGGAAGCTACAAGAAAAGTATATGAAAACATAGATAAGATATATTTTGATGGAATGCATTATAGAAGAGATATTGGGGAGTGTGAATAACATGTCTAATATAAAAAGATTGTTCGTAGAGAAAAAAACTGGATTTGATGTAGAAGCTCAAAGGTTACTTAGGGATATAAAAGTAAACTTAGGAATAAAAAATATAGACAATATTAGAGTCTTAAATAGATATGACATAGAGAATATATCGGATGATGTATATCAACAATCTGTTAAAAGTATATTCTCTGAGCCCAACATAGATAATGTATATCATGAAAATATAGATATAGATGATAATTCAAAAATGTTTGCTATAGAATATCTCCCTGGACAGTATGACCAAAGAGCTGATTGGGCTGTTCAATGTATAGAAATATTAACTCAAAAAAGCAGACCTTTAGTTAACTTCGCTAGAGTTATAGTAATAGATGGAAGACTTGATAATACTGAGTTTGAGAGTATAAAAAAATACCTTATAAACCCTGTTGATTCAAGAGAAGCTAGACTAGACAAACCAGATAAGTTAGTTGTAGAAATAGATTATGTAAATGAGGTTGAGGTTTTAGATGGTTTTATAGATATGGATGAGAATGATTTAAAAGGCTTCATAAAAGATAGAGGCCTTGCAATGATGTATGAGGATTTAGTGTTAATACAAAATTATTTTAAAAACACTGAAAAAAGAAATCCTACTATAACTGAGATAAAGATAATAGATACTTATTGGTCAGATCACTGTAGACATACTACTTTCTTAACTAAGGTAGAGAGTGTAGAAATAGAAGAAGGAAAGTATTCAGATATAATAAATAAAACGTACAACGAATATAAAGAATCTAGAAGTTATGTATATGAATCAAGAAAAAAAGATATAACACTTATGGATATAGCAACCATATCTATGAAGGAACTTAGAAAAAAAGGACTTCTTGAAGATTTAGATGTATCTGAAGAGATAAATGCATGTAGTATAAATGTAGATGTAGAAATAGATGGTGAAATTGAAAAATACTTAGTAATGTTTAAGAACGAGACACATAACCACCCTACTGAAATAGAGCCATATGGAGGAGCTGCTACTTGTCTTGGAGGAGCTATAAGAGATCCTTTATCAGGAAGAAGTTATGTATATCAAGCTATGCGTATAAGTGGATGTGCAAATCCTCTTCAAGATATAAGTGATACTCTTGATGGTAAGTTACCTCAAATTAAGATAACTAAGGAAGCTGCACATGGATATAGTTCTTATGGAAATCAAATAGGTGTAGCTACAGGTTTTGTTGATGAAGTATATGATGATGATTTTGTAGCAAAGAGAATGGAAGTTGGAGCAGTTATTGCAGCAACACCAAAGGATGAGGTAATAAGAAAAACTCCTAAGGCTTCTGATGTAGTTATACTAGTTGGTGGAAGAACTGGAAAGGATGGATGTGGAGGAGCTACAGGATCATCTAAAGAGCATAGTGAAGAGTCTATAACTACTTGTTCTGCTGAGGTTCAAAAGGGAAATCCTCCTACAGAAAGAAAGATACAAAGGTTATTTAGAAATAAAAAGGTAAGCTCTATGATAAAAAGATGTAATGATTTTGGAGCTGGCGGAGTATGTGTAGCCATAGGGGAGCTTGCAGATGGTATAGATATAGATCTTAACAAGGTTCCTAAAAAATACGAAGGTCTTGATGGAACTGAAATAGCTATATCTGAATCTCAAGAGAGAATGGCTGTTGTTATAGATAAAGAGAATTTAGAGGAATTTATAAAACATGCAAATGAAGAGAATGTTGAAGCTACTCATGTTGCTACTGTAACTGATACTAACAGAGTAAGAATGAATTGGAATGAAAAGCGTATAGTAGATGTAAGTAGAGATTTCTTAAATACTAATGGAGTAAAACAATACACAGATATATTAATAAAATCCACAGATGAAGATACTAATTATTTTGAAAATACAGAAATAGTTGGGGATAACTTGGAAGATAAGTGGATAAATAAATTAAAGGATTTAAATGTATGCTCTAAAAGAGGATTAATAGAGATGTTTGATACATCTATAGGAGCTGGCACTGTACTTATGCCTTTAGGTGGTAAATATCAATCAACTCCTACTGATGCTATGGTGTGTAAGATACCTGTTCTTAAAGGAAGTACGAATACGGCTAGTGCTATGGCTTACGGATACAATCCTAAAATAGGAAAATGGAGTCCATTCCACGGTGCTGTATACGCATTAGTTGAGTCTATATGTAAGATAGTATCTGTTGGTGGAGACTATAATAACATAAGACTAACTCTACAAGAATACTTTGAAAAAATAGGTAAAAACAAAGAAAAATGGGGTAAGCCATTTAGTGCATTACTTGGTGCATATCTTGTTCAAAAGAGACTAAACATACCTGCTATAGGAGGTAAGGATAGTATGTCTGGAACATTCGAAGATATAAATGTTCCACCTACATTAATATCATTTGCTGTAGATATTGTGGATTCAAACTACGTTATATCCCCAGAATTTAAAAAATCAAATTCTAAAGTAGTATTATTATCCACAAGAAAAGATGATAATTATATTGTAGACTTCGAATCTTTAAAGTCTAATTTAGATACTGTAACAAAGAATATAAGAAACAAAAATATAATATCTTCTTACCCTATAAAAGGTGGAGGAATATGTGAAGCTGTAAGTAAGATGGCATTTGGAAATAAAATAGGATTTGAATTCGAAGATGAAATGAGCGATAAAGAATTATTTTCACCTGATTATGGAAGCTTCGTTCTTGAAATTGAAAATGGAATAGATGTAGATGAAGTATTTAAAAACTGTGACTACGAAATACTTGGAAGTACTATTGCAGATGAAGTTATACAGGTAAATAACCTGAAAATAGATATAAATAAAATGCATAATTCTTGGAGTAATACATTAGAAAAAGTATTCCCAACTAAAACTACAGATATAAATCAGAAGATAGAGACTCTACACTATGAAAAATCAAATATAATAAAACCAAGAACTACTATATCAAAGCCTAAAGTATTAGTTCCTGTATTCCCAGGAACTAACTGCGAATATGACTGTATTAGAGCGTTTGAAAGAGCAGGTGGAGATTGCCATACTAGTATATTTAAGAATCTAAAATCACAAGATATACAAGATAGTATAGAGGATTTTGTGAAAAAAATAAATCAATCTCAAATAATAATGTTACCAGGTGGATTTAGTGCAGGAGATGAGCCAGATGGATCTGCTAAATTTATAGTAAATGTATTAAAAAATCCTAGAATAAAAGAAGCTATTATGGATCTTTTAAACAACAGAGATGGATTAATGCTAGGTATTTGTAATGGATTCCAGGCACTTATAAAGCTTGGGCTACTTCCTTACGGAGAGATAAAGGATATTGATGAAAATGATCCAACACTTACTTACAATAATATAGCTAGACATCAATCTAAAGCTGTAGAAACAAAGATTGTATCAAATTTATCTCCTTGGATGTCGAATGTAAAAGTTGGAGATATACATTCTATACCTATATCACATGGAGAAGGTAGATTCGTATGTAATGAAACTATGATAGAAAAACTTATAAAGAATGGACAAATAGCTACTCAATATGTTGATAGAAATGAAAATGCAACATACGATATAGACTTTAATCCAAATGGTTCATTCTATGCAGTTGAAGGAATAACTAGTCCTGATGGAAGAGTGTTTGGTAAGATGGGACACTCTGAGAGAATAGGAGATAATGTCCTTAAGAATATACATGGAGATAAGGATCAGAAATTATTTGAATCTGGAATAGAGTATTTTAAATTATAGAATAATAACTGATAGATTAAAAGAACGTAGATTTTGTACAAAAATCTACGTTCTTTTTTTATTTAGAGTGTGTGCGTTAGCAAAAACTTTCTATAAAAATACCGTGAATACAATGATATTTTGAATACAACCAAGATTTTATCTTATTAACAATTCTAAAATTTACGAATTATTAAACACTAAAATCTAAGTTGTATTAGTCAAAATATCTAAAAGTATTCACTGACATTATTATAGAAAGTTTTTAGTTTTGATATATATGTTATAAAATTAACTTTACCCCGCGATAAAAGTAAAAAATTCTTTGTTAAATATATTGAAATTATCTTAGTAGGGTTCGTATCGGCAACATAAATTTTCAATGTTTCTAGATATTATTTGTATTTTAATTACAACATATTATATCTAAAATAAAATTAAGTTCATAAAAGTAGGTCTTATTAAGTGATAAGGAGTTCCTATTGCAATAAGAACTACTACTTCTGCATAGGTAATAAGTTTCATTTTATGAAAATTATATATAAAATGTAAAGTAATGGATAATTATAACGATATAAATTATGAAAGTTTAAAATATATTAAATATAGGAGGTAACGTATTTGAAAAGGTATACAGCAGTTTTATTAATAATAGTTTTATTTTTATAGTCTATAACGATGAGTATGGCTATATCAGACGAGAATAAAATGCTACATGATACTACATCGAATGTACAAAAGACAGAAAAAAGAGAAACAACTGTAATAGAAAATAATAAACCACAAGCAATAATAAAAATGGATTATGAAGGTAAATCATTTTCATATAATCCAGAAGAAACTAATAAAAATACAGATCAAGAAATATATAAAACAACTAAAATAACTTGGTCATCGATTTTAACAGACAAAGATAATATAGTTGAAGAAGAATGGATAAATAAAAAAGAAACTTATGATTCGTATGGTGAACAAATAGTAAAATTAAGAGTTAAAGATAATTTAGGAGAATGGTCTGAATGGACAGAAGTTAAATTCGACATAACAAATAGACCTCCAGTTGCAGAACTTCAGTATATGATACTAAATCCAGAAAGTGTAATAGATGGAAAAATAACAACTGATACTCAAATATCATGGCTTTGGCTATATAATAACCAAAGTTTTGTTTACGATCCTGATGGAGATGAAATTGCTGATATAGATGTTAGTGGAATCAATGAAGATGATATTATACAAACATTAGATGGTGGAACAGAATTTCAAGGTTTTGCTACTCAGTTTAAATCACCGGGGAAATATACATTAGAATTTAAAATTCAAGATAATCAAGGTTTATGGTCAAATGTTTGGAGT